>CAIYFD010000217.1 GCA_903925425.1 uncultured Opitutia bacterium
GACCCGGTCTTCGATGCCGTGGCGCTGGCCACCCCCGTCTCCACGCATTACCCGCTGGCGAAGCGGGCGCTCGAAGCGGGCCGTCATGTGCTGGTCGAGAAACCGATCACGACCTCGCGCCGCGAGGCCGACGAATTGATTGCCCTCGCGGCCCGTCAGCAGCGGGTACTGATGGTGGATCACACATTCCTTTACCACCCGGCGGTAAGGAAAATCAAAGCGCTCGTCGATGCGGGCGACTTGGGGAAACTCCGCTACATCGATTCCACGCGGATCAACCTCGGGCTTTTCCAGCATGACGTGAACGTTCTCTGGGATCTGGCGGTCCACGACCTCTCGATTGTCAATTTCCTCACCCCGGAACGCCCGCTCGCGGTCAGCGCCGTCGCCACGGCCCATACCGAGGGAGCCCCGGAGAACATCGGCTTCATCGTGCTCCGCTACGCCTCCGGTCTGGTCGTGCACTTGAACTGCTCGTGGGTTTCGCCGGTGAAGATCCGGCACATCCTGATCGGCGGGGATAAGAAAATGGTGCTCTACAACGACCTCGACGCGAACGAGCCGGTGAAGGTTTACGACTCCGGCTATCAAGCCCGGTCGGATGAAGAGCGCAGCCGGCTGCTTTTCGACTATCGCGCGGGTGATGTTTACTCGCCGAAGATCTCCGGGGGCGAGGCGCTCGCCGCGTTGGCGGCCGATTTTATTCGGGCGGCGACGACCGGCTCTACGCCGGTTTCCGACGGCCGGTTCGGGGCCGATGTCACCGCCATCCTCGAGACCGCGCAGGAATCCGTGAAGCGGCGCGGGCAGGAAGTTGCCCTCTGATGAACACCGCGGTGCCACCCGCGGGCGGGTTCGCCCGCGGCCGGCGGATGCGGGTGGCCGGGGTGGCGGTCGGGCTGGCCTGGCTGCTGGCATTGCTCGTCTCCACGGAAGTGATCCCGGGTCCGGTGCCGTGGTGGCGCGGACGGGGCGGGCCTTTCGGGCCGGTGGAACTGGAGGTCGTTTTTCCTCGGGACCGTCCGGGGCGGGCCCAGCCGCTGCTCGTGTCCGGCGCTGCCGACCGCGCCGATTACGTTTACATGGTGGCCGATGCGGCCGGGCGGAGCGTGCGCCTCGGCTATTCGCATACCGGGCGCGAGCCGGTGGCAAGCCAGGCGATCCCGGTTGATTTTGGGGTTCCGCACCTGGTCGGCATCCGCTCGGGGGCGTTGCTGCCCGGTGCGGACCACGCCTATTTCGACGGGCTGACGGACGGGCAAATCCGGCGGGCGAAGTCGCGGGTGGAGGTGACGCTGGACGGCGTGCCCTACCTCGAGCTCGAGCAGGAGTCTTCCGACGCCAACACGGGCGAGGCCCGTTTTGGCCGCAACGACATCTCGACCTTCACGGATCCGGCCTTCACGGGCGAACTGCGGGCGGTGCGCCGCAGGGAGCTGCCTCCTGCGGTGCAACCCTTCACCGGAAACGGCTTCGTCCGCCTCGCCCTCCGATTGCCGGTGGGTGCGACCGGCCAGACGGAACCATTGATTTCCACGGGCGCCACGGGCGCCGGCGACCTGCTTTCCCTCAGCTACGAGTCCGCGAACACGGTGCGGCTGGGGCTGCGGCATGATGGCAGCGAGCCGTTGCTCTCGGCGCCTTTGACGATCCAGGTCGGCGAACTGCAGATCGCGGAGGTGAGCTTCGGCTCCTTTTATCCGCCGGGGGCCAAACCAGCCTCCGACCTCGCAGGGGCGGCCGTCGTACGCTGGAACGGGGACCTCGTTTGGGCGGAAGAGCGGCCTTTCCATGCGGCTGGGGCGGGACGGCCTGTGATCGGGAGGAATGCGACGGACGTCGCCGGAGTCGAGCCGGCCTTCTCGGGCGAGCTTCGGGCCGTGCAGCCCGTTGCTTTCCCGGAGCGCCCGGCCCCGGCGCCCGGCGCGACGGCGGCCCGCGAGGGCTACGGCGCGCTCCGCCTCACGGTGCAGTTTCCCCGCGGACTGGAGGCGGTCTTCGAGCCCCTGGTGGTTGCGGGTACGGCCGTGGATCGGGCGGACTATCTCTGGCTGCGGTATCTCGATGCCAGCAGCATCCTGATCGGCTACGAACACACGGGCGGGGGTGGACCCAATAGCGGGCCCATTGCGTTGGATTTTTCCCGGCCCCATGTGATCGAGATCGAGCTGCCCTCGTTGTTTCCACCGGAGGGGGACGTCTATTTCGCCGGCTGGCCGCGGTTGCGGGCTCTGCAGGTCAAGAACCGGGTGCGGGTTGTACTCGACGGCGTGGTTCGGATCGATGCCCCGGCCAAGGCATACGAAGCGCCGCCCGCCGCGGTGGGGGTGGGCGAGAACCGCATCTCCGACACTTTCGGGCGGAAGTTTACGGGAACACTGACCCGGCAGGAACGCATCACGGCGCCGGCGCCGTCCGGCCGCTGAACAAGCACAGCCTTGGCACTTGTCACGATCCGCCCGGACCGTTTGCTCTGATCCGATGCGTTTGCCCGATTTCCAACCCGCACTCCGCCGCCGATGAGTGCGACTCCCGCCGCGGCTTCCAACAGCGTGCTCGTGAATGTCCAGCTCGGGGCCAACGTCCGGATCTTCAACTTCGTCAACGCCTATGGCTGCACGATTGGTGACAACACCAAGGTGGGCACCTTCGTGGAGATCCAGAAAAACGCGCGCATCGGCCGGAACTGCAAGATCTCCAGTCACAGTTTCATCTGCGAGGGCGTGGAGATCGAGGACGACGTCTTTGTCGGGCACAACGTGACCTTCATCAACGACCGCTTCCCCCGAGCTACGGCCTCCGGCCGCCTCCAGACCGAGGCGGACTGGAAGTGCGAGACGACCCGCGTGTTGCGCGGCGCCTCGATCGGCAGCTCGGCGACGATCCTGTGCGGCGTGACGATCGGCGCGGGCGCCGTCGTTGGCGCCGGGAGCGTCGTGACGAAGGACGTGCCGCCCGGCGCGGTCGTGGCCGGCAATCCTGCCCGCGTGCTGCGGAAAAAGGCCCCCGATCTCGCATGAAAGTCCCGTACTTCGACCTGCCCGCCCAGATCCGGGCGTTGCGTCCCGAACTCGATGCCGCGATTGCGCGCACGCTCGACCAGTGCTCGTTCTGCCTCGGGCCGGACGTCACCGCGTTCGAGCGCGACTTCGCGGCGTTCTGCGGGGCGCCGCATGCGATCGGCTTCAACAGCGGCACCTCCGCGCTGCATGTGGCGCTGCGGCTGCTGGATATCGGGCCGGGCGACGAGATCATCACCACGCCCTTCACCTTTGTCGCGACCAGCTGGGCCATCTCCTACACGGGCGCGAAGCCGGTGTACGTCGACATCGATGACGCCACCTGCAACCTCGACCCGGCGCAGGTCGAGCGCGCGATCACGCCGCGGACCAAGGCGATCATGCCGGTGCATCTCTACGGGCAGGCGTGCGATCTCGAGCCGCTGGCGGCCATTGCCCAACGCCGTGGACTCGCGCTGGTGGAGGACGCCGCTCAGGCGCATGGCGCCACCTATCGCGGCCGGCCGGTCGGCTCGTACGGCGTGGCGACGGGATTCAGTTTCTATCCGGGAAAAAACCTCGGCGCCTGCGGCGAGGCCGGGGCGCTGGTCGTGGCGGACAACGCGCTGGCCGAGCGGGCGCGGGCGTTGCGCGAGCACGGGTCGCGTCAGAGGTATTACCACGACGAGATCGGCTACAATTACCGCATGGAGGGCATCCAGGGTGCGGTGCTGGGCGTGAAGCTGCGCCATCTGGCGGCCTGGACCGCGACCCGCCGCCGGATTGCCCGCAAGTATGCGGAGTTGCTGCGGGGCACGCCGCTCAAGCTGCAGTCCGAGCTGCCGGGCAGCGAGGGCGTGTGGCACCTGTTTGTCGTGCGCCATCCGCGCCGGGATGAACTGAAGGCATTTCTCGAGCAGCAGGGCATCGGCGTGGCGCTGCATTATCCGGTGCCGCTCCACCTGCAGAAGTGCTACGCCGATCTCGGTTACAAGGCCGGCGACCTGCCCGTCGCGGAGGCCGCCGCCCGCGAGTGCCTGAGCCTGCCGATTTATCCCGAGCTGACCGATGCGCAGGTGGATTACGTGGCGCAGCAGGTCAGGGCCTTTTTCAAGGCATGAGCACCGGCGGCAAAATCCTCGTGACCGGCGGCGCGGGCTTCATCGGCTCGCATCTCTCCGAGCACCTCGTGAACGCCGGTGCCCGCGTGGTGGTACTGGACAACTTCCGCAACGGGCGGCGCGAGAACCTCGTGTTCCCCGGCGCCGACCGCATCGAGGTGATCGAGGGCGACATCGTTGATCCCGCCACGTGTGCGCGGGCACTGCAGGGGGTGGACACCGTCTTTCATCTCGCCTGTCTCGGCGTGAGGCACTCGCTGCACAGCCCGGTGGAGAACCACCAGGTCAACGCGCTCGGCAGCCTGCAGGTGCTGGAAGCCGCGCGCGCGGCGAAGGTCCGGCGCTTCGTCTACATCTCGACCTCGGAGATCTACGGCCGGGCGCGGGAGTTTCCCATCACGGAGAACTGCACGCCGTGGCCTCTGACCGTCTACGGCAGCAGCAAGCTGGCGGGCGAGCATTACGCGCGCTCGTACTTCGAGTGCTACGGCCTGCCGGTCGTCTGCGTGCGACCGTTCAACAACTACGGACCGCGCTCGCACTTCGAGGGCGACTCCGGCGAGGTGATCCCGCGCTTCATCCTGCGGGCTCTGGCCGGACAGCCCCCGGTGGTGTTCGGCGACGGATCCCACACGCGGGATTTCCTCTACGTGCAGGACTGCGCGGCAACGCTGGCGCGGATCGCGCAGGCGGACGCGCTGGTCGGCGACGTGGTGAATCTGGGCTACGGCGAGGAGATCCGCATCGATACGCTGGCCCGGACGGTGCTCGAGGCGATGGGGCGCACGGACCTGCAGACCGTTTTCGAGGCGCCGCGTCCTGCGGATGTGCCGAAGCTCTGGGTGGACACGTCGAAGCTGAAAAAGGCGATCGCCTTCAAGCCACAGACCTCGCTGCGTGATGGCATTGGCCGCACCCTGGAATATTTCGCCAAGCTTTACCGGGAGAACCCGGCGGCCCTGGCACAGATCAAGGTCAAGAACTGGGAACGCTGAACCATGGCTGCATCTACTGTTATCCCCGTTGCGAAACCCTGGCTCGACCAAGCCGAGGCCGATGCCGTGGCCCGGGTGATCGGGACCGGGTGGGTCACGCAAGGGCCGGAAGTGGCGGCCTTCGAGCGGGAGTTCGCCGCGTTTGTCGGGACGCCGCATGCCTGCGCCGTGTCCAACTGCACCACGGCGCTGCATCTCGCCCTGCTCGTGGCCGGGGTGGGTCCGGGTGCCGAGGTGATCACGGTCAGCCATTCCTTCATCGCGACGGCCAACGCCATCCGGGCCTGCGGGGCGATCCCGGTGTTCGTGGATATCGATCCGGTGAGCATGAATCTTGACCCGCGGCTCCTCGCGGGGGCGGTCTCGCCGAAGACCAAGGCGATCGTGACCGTGCACCAGATCGGCCTGCCGTGCGACCTGCGGGCCATCGTGGATTTTGCGCGCCCGCGCGGGATCCCGGTGATCGAGGATGCGGCCTGTGCGCTCGGCAGCGAGATCCGCTGGGAAGGGCAGTGGGAGAGAATCGGCCGGCCGCACGGGGACGTGGCGTGCTTTTCCTTTCATCCGCGGAAACTCGTGACCACCGGCGACGGCGGGATGATCACCACCGCGAATCCCGAGTGGGACCGGAAGTTCCGGCTGCTGCGCCAGCACGGCATGAGCGTCCCCGACGCGGTGCGCCACGGTTCGGCGCAGGTGGTTTTCGAGGAGTATGTCGTGGCGGGGTTTAATTACCGGCTGACCGACGTGCAGGCCGCGATGGGCCGGGAGCAATTGAAGAAACTGCCCGCCATGCTGGCCATGCGGAAGGTACAGGTAGCGCGGTACCGCGAACTGCTGGCGGGGATTCCCGGCCTGGTACTGCCCGGCGAGCCGGACGGGGCCCGGACGAACTGGCAGAGCTATTGCGTGCGGCTCCCGGCCGGCGCTGACCAGCGCGCCGTGATGCAGGCGATGCTGGATGCGCGCGTATCGACCCGCCGCGGCGTGATGTGCTCGCACCGCGAGCCGGCCTATTCCGAGGGCTCCTGGCGGGTGCCCCCGGGGCAGACCCTTGGTCAGAGCGAAACCGCGCAGGATCACTGTATCATCCTTCCGCTTTTCCATGCGTTGTCCGGGGACGACCAAGCCCACGCGGCTGCCGTAATGCGGGCAGCGATCGGATGACCCGGGGGATTCGGTCTTCTTTGCGGGTGGTACCAGGATCGATCTGGTGGGTACTGCTCTTCTCCCTGCTCCTGAGGTTTTTCCTGGTGTTCCGGGGAGGGCAGTATTTCTGGGCCGATGAGGGCAGATACGGCGTGTTGCTGGAGGCTTGGGCGCAATGGAACCTCGGCAACCTGCACGGGGCGATGATCCTGGTGGCGGGGACCGCGGATCACCTTGGCTTCAAGCTCCTGATGCTTCTGCCGGCGTGGGTGCAGCTCAAGGCGGGCTTGTCCGTCGCGTGGGCGGCCGCGTTTCTTTCCCTGTTCTCGACCGCGAACATTCTCTGGATCTGGCTGATTGCCCGTCGCGCGGGAGGGGATGAACGGGAGTCCTTTTGGGCAGCGGCGATGATGGCAGCATCGACCTCGATGTTTTACTGGTCGCGCCATGTGATGCCCTACGATCTGGCGCTCTTCTTTTGCCTAGCCTGTACCTATGTAGCCATAAGGCAAAAGCCGGGCCCCGGGAGCTCGTGGTTGGTTGGGTTTCTGGGATTCCTGGCCTTCATCACTTATAACGGCTGCTGGTCGGTCGTGGCGTGCGTCATGGTGCTGCATGTGCTGTTGGGCGTCCCGGGCTGGCGGAGCGGATTCACGCGGGCGTTCTGGATGGTCGCGCTGGGCGGCGGACTACTGGTCATAGCGGCGGTCGGCACGGGCTTCGGGCGCATTTATCCCTCTGATTCGTTCCTCTGGTGGGGCGCGGTCTGCGTCGTGCTGCTGGTGGCCGGTTTCATGGCTTTGCCGCCCTGGAGAGATCTGCTTCGCCGCCTGGTCCTTGCCGGCCTCGGGCTGGTCGGGCCCTTCATGCTGCTGCTACTCATCGCTTCCGGAAAGGGGATCTACCTGCTCGATTCCTACGTGTCATTCGCGGGTTCCATCGTGCAGGGCAACTATGATGACGGCCACCGGGTGATCCTCGCCTATCTATGGCAGGCGGAGGGGCTGTTCACTGGGATCTGGCTCGCGGCGCTCCTGTTGGCAATCCCGCTGGCCATCCGGAGCGATCGGGAGGCGCGTCACCGGGCAATCTGGTGGCTCACGATCATCGTGGCACTCGTGTCGATCTTGGTCGTCGGCGCTAATTTTTTCGAGGTGTTTGTCGTCTATGGGCGGCTGGTCCGTCAGATCGTGCCTTTCCTGGCCTTGCTCACGGGCTGGACCGTCTCCCGGTTGTGGGCCAACCGCCCTCGCTGGGATGGGCGCGAGCGGGCTGCCGGCGCGACCCTGCTCGCGATTGCGCTCTGGAATTTTTCAACCCCGCTGCTCCAAGTCTATCCCGTTCCATTCCGGGCCAGGGCCCTGGCCGCACTGCCCGTGTCTGGGAAGCAGGGCGCCGCCGGTTCCCGGGCCGGGCAGCTTCCGGCGGGGTACCGCTTCGTCAACGCGGATGTGATCTGGCCAGTCCCCCAGCAGACGCGGTTGACGTCCGGGAGCGTCGTGGTGGCCAAGGCCGATCACCCCATGAAATGGGGAGCGTTGCTTTATGAGGGTCTCGACCGGAAGCAGCGCGGCCTGTTTGAAAGCGCGGACCTCACCATGATGTTGGTGCACACCGGCCCGGAGGAGGGACGATGACGTCCGGGCCGGAAACGATGGCGAGCCGTTGGCAATCCAAGCCGGACTGGTGGCTGATCGCGATGCTGGCCTGCGGCCTCCTGCTGCGTGTCATTCTGGCGGAAGGCGGCGGCCAGCGGTATTTTCCCGACGAGGGGCGCTATAAGCAAAGCGTCTTCGCCGTGCAGGATAGCAGTGAAGGCAATATTTCCAAGGCGATGCGGGACACGTTCAGCCGTGGCGATCACCTCGGCTTCCGCGTGCTGATGATGCCGCTGGCCTATGCCCAACAGAAGCACGGCTGGAGTGATAACACGGTTTCCATCTTCTGCAGCGGACTGACGTCGCTCGGGAGTATCCTGTGGGTGTATGGCATCAGTCGTCGTCTTGGGGCGGAGCGACCGGAGGCCCGCTGGGCGGCCCTGCTGATGCTGGCTTCGAACTCGATGTTCTATTGGTCCAATCATTTCATGCCCTACGATCTGGCGCTTTGGTTCGCTCTGGGCGCCATGTATGTCGGCGTGCATCCCGCTGCGCGCTGGTATCATTCCTTGTTCGCCGGGTTTCTGGGGTTCTGTGCGTTTGTGACGTACAACGGCTACTGGACGATCGTGGGTATCGCCCTAGCCGTGCATGTTTTGCTCGCGTTGCCCTCGCTGCTCCGGCTGCCGTTGCGGGCCCTGCTGGCAGGCTTGGGCCTCGCGGTGCCGATGCTGATCCTGTTAAATGGTGCCGACCACATGGGGTATCCCCTGTTCGAATCCTACTTCGAGTTCGCCGGTTCGATCGTCCAGGGAGACTATGATTTTGGCCATCGCATGATTCCGGAATACCTCTGGTACGCCGAAACGGGACTGTTTGCGTTCTGGGTTTTCGCGATGCTGTGGTTCCTGCAGGCGTGGTTTCGCGGCGCGGTTTCCGACTGGCGCCGTCCCGCCATCGGCCTGCTGGGGGTCGTCACTCTGGTCGGGTGTCTTATTGGATTATCCAACTTCGCGGAGAAATTCATGGTTTATGGCCGGCTGATCCGGCAGTTGGTTCCGTTCTTCGCACTTACGGCCGCGTGGACCTGCGCGCGGCTTGGCGCGGGCCCCTCGGGCCGGCGGTGGCGGCCGGTAGTTTTGGCTGCGGCGATCGTGGCGCTCGGCGCCGTGAATCAAGCCCGCACCCTGCGGATCCCTTGGGACTTTCCCCAGCGGGCGCAGCGGTTCATCGACTCGATAGCTCGAAAACCCCTCCGGTCTGGAGAAGCCACGGTGGACGTGGGACTGTACCAAATCCTGAGTCAGGATTATATCTGGCCCTTGCCGCGGCATTTCGATCTGCCTCCGCATGAGGTGGTGTTGCGGGTGGCGCATCCCTTGGAGTTCCGCCCGTTCCTTTATGAGGGCTTTAACCGCCAGCAACGGGAGGCAATCCTCAATACCGATATCGCCGACCGGGTGATGCTCTACCAAAGTCCTGCGAAATAACCCGGTCGTTGGCTCCGCTCCGGGGTTGATTGCCTGCCGGCCCGGGCCCAAGGTCGGACTGAGCGATGAGTTCCACCCTTCCCCAAAACCCCTACCACGAGCTGGCGTGGATCGCCGGCCAGCCCGAGATCGGGCCGGAATGCTGGATCGGGGCCTTCACGCTGATCGACGGCCTGGGCGGCCTGAAAATCGGCCGGGGCTGCAACGTGAGCTCCGGCGCACAGATCCTCTCGCATTCGACGGCCCGGCGCTGCGTGACGGAGCGCGCGCTGAATCAGGTTGATCACCGTCCGACGGAAATTGGCGAGTTCGTCTTTGTGGGCGCCAACGCGGTCGTGTTGATGGGCTGCCGCGTCGGCCATCATTCGATCATTGGCGCAGGTGCGGTGCTCGCCGAGGGGATGGAAGTCCCGCCCTATTCCCTGATCGTCGGAGTGCCGGCCCGGGTTGTCCGGTCGATTGAGTCCGAGATCGCGGCTTGGCGCGCTGAGGGCGCCGAATTGGCGCGCAAGGCGGAGCGTTTGGCCTCCGGAGACAAACAATGACTACTCCCGTGCTTTCCATCGTGACTCCCGCTTTCAACGAGGGGGAGAACCTGCTGCGCCTGCATGAGCGCATCGTGGCGATGGACTGGACCTCGCTGGGGATGGATTTCGAGCTGCTGATTGTGGACGACCATTCGACCGACAGCACGCCGGAGGTGATCGCCCGACTCGTTGCACGGGATGCCCGGGTGAAAACGATTCGTTTCTCGCGCAACTTCGGCAGCCACGCGGCCCTGACCGCCGGTTTGGAGCATGCGACGGGAGCGGCGGCAGTGGTGCTTGCGGCCGACCTGCAGGATCCGCCGGAGACCATTCCGGCGCTCGTGGCCGAGTGGCGAAAAGGTGCGGCGACCGTCTGGGCGGTGCGTGGAGGGCGCGAGGGCGAGAGCCTGCAGACGCGACTCACGGCGCGGATTTTCTACAGTCTGATCGGGCGGATGACCAAGATGTCCATGCCTCCCCAAGGAGTGGATTTTTTCCTGCTGGATCGGGCGGTGATCGAGGCGCTGCGGCTCGCGCCCGAGCGCAACACCTCGCTGATCGCGCAGATCCAGTGGCTGGGCTTCACCCAGGCCAGCTTGAGCTACACGAAACAGGCGCGGGCGGCGGGCCGATCGAAGTGGACGCTCGCGAAACGGATCAAGCTGTCCCTCGACTGGGTAGTGGGCTTTTCCTACTTCCCGATCCGCTTCATGTCCGCGGTGGGGATGCTGTTTGCCTTCCTGGGTTTTCTTTACGCGCTGTTCCTGATCGTGCGGCATTTCGTCTTCGTGATCCCGGTCGAGGGCTGGACGTCCCTGATCAGCGTGGTGCTGATCACCTCGGGGGTGCAGCTGATGATGCTGGGTGTGCTCGGCGAATATCTCTGGCGGTCGTTTGATGCCAGCCGGCAGCGTCCACGCTTTATCATCGAGCGCCGGCGGGGACTGTAGCAGGCGGTTCCGCGCGGATCCAGCGGATCGCACCGAGGAGCAGCCACGCGCCCAGCGCGGTCCACGACAGGAACGAAACCCAGTAGGCGATCCGCAATGCGATCGGCCCGGGGTAGGTCAGCTCCACCTGGCTGATGCCTGCGTCCACCGGTAACATCACCTGGCCTGCCGGTGAACTCCGGACGGAGGCGGGTTTCCCGTTCACGAAGGCGCGATAGCCCGCGAGATAAAGCCGGGGTGTTTCCAGCCAGGCGTCGGCCGGGGAATTGACCTGGGCGCGGTAGGGCGCCCAGGACTCGATCACGACCGGCAGCTTTTCCGGATCATATTCCCGCAGGACATACCGCCCGTACTTGGAGATATCGGTGGCGATCACCGCCCCCGCGACGAACTGAACCGAGAAGTGCTCGGTTTGAGCCGAGCTGTGGCGCAGCGAAATCGCCTTCTTCCCATTGGGAGTGGAGCCGAATCCGGACTCAAGGCCCGCGGGGCGGGGGGTGCCAGTCCCGGAGTCCGGCATGAGGTAGACCCGGGTCAGAGTTTCCGATCCGGTGACGAGCGTGCCGTTCAGGGTCGGATAGTTGAAGGAGAACTCGAGCGCGTACGATCGCCCGGGCGGCAATTCGAGTTTGTCGAGCAACGCGTAGTAAAGGGTGCCTTCGCCGGCCTGGCGGGCGTTGATTTCCCCCTCGGCGCGCACGACCGAGGCCGGGCCGATGGCGGCGGCATAGTTCGATGTCACTTCGGCCAGATTTCCCCGGCTCAACAGCCGGTTTTCCCACAAGGGATCGATGTAACCGTGGGAGAAATAGCCGGTGTAAACGGGAAAGGGATTGAAGGCATAACGCGTCAGGATGCGGTTGCCTGGGTCATGGGAGTGGGTTTCGCCCGCTCCGGCCCGGGCGTTGGCGAACCCGTGACCGACGAATTCGGTCGCTTGGGCGGTCGTCCAATCGAGGCCGAAGAGCAGGCCGATAAAGGCGGCGGCGTGCGCCCACTTGTTCCAGCCCGCGATCCGGGACGCCGCATGGTGGCCGAGCACGATGGCGAGCGCGGTGAGAACGATGGCAAACCGCTGCATCGGCCAGAAGAAGGTCAGGTTGCAGACCGCCTGCGGCACCAGCCCCCAAAGAAGATTCAAAAGCGGCGCGAAGGGCAGGGAAAGACCGAGCAGGATGAGCGCC
>CAIYFD010000218.1 GCA_903925425.1 uncultured Opitutia bacterium
TCCTGCTCGAAGCGAATGCGGCCGGCGCGGAACAGCGTGATTACGCACGAGCCGCCGAAGGCGAACAGGCCCTTCTCCTCGCCCTTCACCGTGGGCCGGTTCGAAACGTAGAGCTGGCGGATGCTACCCACGTTGGTCGCCCCGACCTCCAGCATCAGCACGGGGCCGAACTGCGGCGACTCGATCCGGGTCACCACGCGCTTGTTCTGGACGAGGTAATTAATGTTCCGGCGCAGCGCCACGGGGCTGACCGAGTACAGCCAGCCGTTGATCAGGCGGGAATCGCCCGGCGTGCCGGCCACCGGGAAATGAAACCGGTGGTAATCCACCGGGCAGAGCCGCGAGATCAGCATCGCGCCGCCGGCAAACTCCCGCGCCAATGCGGCGTCGCCCAGCAGCGCCTCGAGCGAGAACTTGGCGCCCTTCACATAAAAACCGTCGGCCGCGTCCACGTTGGGAAACACCAGGTGACGTCCGTCGGCCGGCAGCACCGCCACCCCGTCGCCTTCCGCAATCGGGCGCGCGTTGGGCTTGAGCTGACGGTAGAAGAACTCGTTAAAGTTCTTGAAGTCGAAGGGCGACCGCAGGAACTCGTCCACGTTCAGGCCGTACTCGATGATGAACGGGAGGATCCGGTTGGCGCTGACCCGCTTCCGCATCTGCCAGCCGTAATAGTGGGAAAAGAATGCCCGCCGCACCAGCAGCGAGACGAAGAAACTCCCCAGCGGCTTCTCATAGGCAAAACGCAGCCACTTCTCGCCGTAGATCTTCTCGGTGCGCAGTGAGCGGGTATAGCGGTCGAAGTATTGGATCGGTTCGGCGGACATGGGACGCCCAGAGAACCCGCCGGAACCGCAGATCTCAACGTGGTTTTTGAGTGCGTAGTATTCAGGCTGGATTCGGGCAAGCCAGCCGCTTGCATCCTTCGCAATGGATTCCAGTCAGCCGATCCTAGATGTGTCGCTCGCCGACCAATGGTTCGCGGAGGATGACGAGCAGAGCAAGGAAGACGCCCGCCGCGTGGTCGGCATGCTGCGGACCGACTTGGAGCCGCGCCTGAACGCCCTTTGCACCAATCCGTCCCAGTTGACTGCGGCCAGCGCCGAGCACGAGTTCCACCGGGTCCGCGGCGCCGTCGGCAGCTTCGGTTTTGCCCGCTGCGCTGCCCATCTCCTTGTCCTGGAAAAAAGCTGGGGCCAGCTGGACGAAGCGCAGCGGGATGAGGAACTCAAGGCGGCCTACAGCGCCTTCACCGCCGGCCTGCAGGCCCTCGTCGCCCGCTTCCCGTATCTGGCGGCCTGATTTCCGCGGATTCCGGGCGGTCGGATCCGGACTTTTAACCGCGGATCTAAAGGATTTCGCGAATTCGGAATGAATTCCCCCGTCTGCGAAATCCGTGAAATCCGCCGTTAAAACAACTCGGTCTGGGTGATGGCCTGGCGCTTTTCCGGATCGAGCGTCGAATAGGCCAGCAATTGCCGCACCGAGAGTTCCGCGAACGCGGGATCACGCCCCAATTCCAGCAGGAGCAGCGCCCCCGCCAGCGCATCGTACGGCGCCGCATGGAAACGGCTCCGGGCCGGAGGACACAACCCGGCGGCCTGCTGGTCGAGGCGGGCCTGCAGCCCAAGCCCGGCGATGAGTTCCTCCAGCCGGCCGGTGCCGAGTCCGGGGCGGAATTGCGCGCAAAGCCGCGCGGAATCGATCCACGGCCCCCACTCCGCTACGCCGCCGCCACCCTGCGCGAAATCCGGCGAGCTGCGCGGATAGGGCCAGACGGATTTCAGGAGCGAGTTCTCCGCCCCGGCATAATGCGCCGCGAGCGGCCCGGCCTCCCGCCGCCCCGCGAACAATTCCCATGCCTCCGCGAACGGCGCCTCGCCGACCAGGTCGCGGGCGTTCAGCCCGTGGACCGCGGTATCCTGCGGCGGCACCTCGCCCTTCGCCCGGCAGAGCCGTGTACTTAACCCTGTCACCGCCCCGCGGTGCAGCGTCACGACCCCGTACTCGAGGATCCCCGAGGACACACTGCCCTCAAAATCAACGAAGTGAATCGGTTGCTCGGTCCAGGACATGGGATCGTTTATGGCCCACGAAACCCGCGGATGACACGAAAGATTTCCGTCCAGCCACCAAACTTTGGTACACAGAGGCGCAGAGCTCACAGAGCCCACGACTCCCTGATTTTTTTAACCACGGATTACACGGATTAGAGCCCGATCCCGCGGAAGTTTTTCAGGAGGACGCCGAGCACGAGAAAATGGACTGAAGAGAGCTCACCCTTGCCTCCGCGCCCTCCCGTGCAAACCGGTTTGGTGGCCTGGGTTCGCATCCGTGCAATCCGTGTAATCCGTGGTTAAAAACTTCCGGGGTTCGCCGCCCAACATTTTTCGTGTGATTCGTGAATTTCGCGGGCAACTTTCGCCTGATGCATCTCGATCCCTACCGCGCTTTCCTGGTCGAACTGGCCCGGCGCAGTGGCGATTTCATCCGCCCGCTTGCGGCGCAGCCCGGCCTCGCGGTCGAGACCAAGGCCGACCTGAGCCCCGTGACCGCCGCCGACCGTGGCGCCGAGGAACTGATGCGCGGCCTGATCTCAAAGCAGTTTCCTTCCCACGGCATCATCGGTGAAGAGTTCGGTTCCGAGCGGCCCGACGCCGAGTGGGTCTGGGTGCTCGATCCGATCGACGGCACCAAATCATTCATCTCGGGAGTTCCGCTCTGGGGCACACTTATCGCCCTGCTCCACCGCGGCCAGCCCGTGCTCGGGTGCATCAACCAGCCGGTCCTGAACCAGCTCGTGGTCGGCGACGGCACCACCACCACGCTCAACGGCAAACCCGTGCGTTGCCGGCCGACGCGGCGGATCGAGGACGCCACCGTGCTCACCAGCGATCCGTTCAACCCCGGCAAGCACCAGGACGGCCCCGCCTTCCAGCGCCTCATCGCGCGGGCAAAACTCGTCCGCACCTGGGGCGATTGCTACGGCTACCTGCTCGTGGCGACCGGCCAGGCCGACGTGATGGCCGACCCGATCATGAATCCGTGGGACATCGCCGCCCTCGTGCCGGTGATCCGCGGCGCCGGTGGCGTCATCTCCGACTGGCGCGGTCAACCTCCTTACCCGGCCGAGTCCACGATCGCCGCCGCCACGCCCGAGCTGCACGCCGCGGTGCTGGCGACGCTCGGTTCAAGGTAGGGCTGGCTCGACTTGTCAGCCATAGGCTCGGCGAAGGCAGACTGAGCCCGACGCGATGTTTTCCGGGTACCGTCAACCAACGACTCCGCCCGGCCTGCTCCTACTTTGCCGCGGGCTGGCCGTTGCCGAGCATCTGGCGCGCCATCTCCGCCCCGAGACGGAGCGATTGCAGTTGGGTTGCCTGGGTACTGCGCAAGGCCGCCAACTGGTCGGGATTCAGTACGGAGGCGGCGCGGTCGGTAATGCGGGCCTGCAGCTGTTCCTGTTCGCGAAGTCTGGTCTCGGTTGCCGATGACGAGAGTGCGACTGCCGGATCGGACGATTCGGGTGCGACACTCCGCGTCGCAGCGAGCGACTTCCGCTCCTGGTACATGAGGTCGGCCATGGCGGCTGATTGCTCGGCGGTGAGCGGCTGGCTGGTCCGGGCCAGCGCGGTCTGCAACGCCGTCACCTGCGTGCGCTCCGTCTGCTGGTCGTTGAACAGTTTATAGTCCGCGTATTTTGTCTCGTCGTTGAAAAAGCCGCGCATCTTGGCCTCGATCCCCGCGTCCAATTCCTTGCCCTGCCGCTGAATTTCTTCGCGCTCCGCGGGGGTGAGGTTTCCGCCCACCATCTTTTGGCTCAGATCCATCATAGCATCCTGATTTTCGGTCAGGATGTCGATGAATTGGGCCCGCTGTTCCGGCGAGAAGGCGAACTTGGTGAACAGGTCGGCGTATCTGGTCTCCAACGAGCGCTTCATTTGGCTGGCAACCATGCTGCGCATGGTGGGATTGCTCATCATCTGGCTGGCAATCGACCCCATCGAGGCAGCCGGATTCGCGGGCGCGGGCTTCGCGGAGGTCGCCGTTGCCGGCACCGAAGCGGGAACGGCCGCCAGCATGGTCTCGAGCTCGAGCACCTTCGCCTTCAGGCGCTGCACCTCGCCCTGGGTGACAGTTACGCCGTTGAATCCCTTGCGCGCCGCCGCGGCCTCCTCGTTCGCCGTCGCGAGGTCCTGCTTCAGGATGAAGGCCCAGGCCCCGAGCCCCGCGACCGCGGCCAGCAGGAGGATGACGAGGAATTTGGAGCCGGAGGAGTTGGAGGGGGACGTTTTGGGATTCATGAAAGCAATGTGGGGGAAAATCGGGAGAGGGCTTATGCCCGATCAGATTGCGGGAATTTTTTGATCTTCCAGGCCGCGTCTAGCTGTTCGGCCGTGAATGGAACCGGCACTTCACCCTCGGAGGCGTAAATGTACAGGGCACACCGCAGAACGCAGTTGAGCGTAGTTGAGTAATAGAAAAACGCTATCACGCAGAGTAGCCCGCCGAGAAGTGGCAGGGCCATCAGCAGCTTCAAGCCGGTCAGCTGCCCCAAAAGAAAGCCACTGACAATGGCCGCTATCAAGGCGAGCAACCCCACTGCGGATCCGAGTGTCACACCGAGATACGCGGTCACCGACTCTCCCCAAGTCCGTTTTAAGGTCGCACCGGAAAGCCGCACCAACTGGAGCGGGTTTGCCTCCCGATTGCGGATCAACGCGGGAATGACAAAAATCGACGCCATGCTCCAGACCATGCCA
>CAIYFD010000219.1 GCA_903925425.1 uncultured Opitutia bacterium
CTCGTCACCAATCTCGTCGTCGCCCCGATCCTGCTCTGCGCCTTCGGCCTGTGGTTCCAAAAGCGCCGGCGCCGCGCCCTCTGAACCGTCCCTCTTCCCGACCCGCCGTCTCCCGATGAAGCTGAAGTCGCTCGCCCTTGCTGTCGCCGTCCTCGCGGTTCTTTCCGCCGTCACGTGGTTTGTCCAGCGCCCGGCGCCCGTGCCGCCGGCGGACCCGCGCCTTAGCCAACCCCTGCTATCCGAGGCCGTACTCAAACAGGCCGCCAAGCTCGTCGTGACCGAGTCCGAGGGCACCGTCACCGTGGTTAAGGGTGAGGGCGACAAATGGACGGTGGCCAACTTCCACGATTTCCCCGCCGACCTCTCAAAGCTGATCCGGCTCGTCGACACGCTGCAGGAGGCGAAGCTGGAGCGGCTCGTGACCACCAGCCCGAGTTACATCGCCCGGCTGGGCTTCGGGGCCTCCCGCCTCGCGCTGCAGGACGCCGCCGGCAAGGAAATCTGGGGCATTTCCCTCGGCAAACTTGCGGACAAGGGCGGCACCTTCGTCCAGTTCACCGGTGAGACCAAGGCGTTCCTCGGCAACTTCACGGCCTACCTCGACTCCGATCCCGCGAATTGGGCCGACCGACAGCTCGCGGACCTGAAGACCGACTCGGTCGCCACGCTGGAGCTTAATTTCCCCGAGGAGAACGGCCGCAACGCGCGCTTCACCCGGGCCAAGGCGGGCGATCCTTTCACCACCGACGGCTTCAGTCCAAGACAGGACACGCTCAACAACCTCGTCGCGCTGCATACCTCCGTGACCTACACGGAGACCGAGGCGCCCGACAGCGCAGGTGCCCGCGCCGCCCAGCCACGCTCGCGCACGGTGAGGCTCACCACCTTCGACGGCAAAAGCGTCACCCTCACCTATGCGCAAAAGGCCGCGCCCAAGGTCGAGCAACACTCCGACCAGGGCGAAGTGCTGGGAGCACCCGAGCCAGTGTACGTCAGCATCGTCAACTCCGATGCCACGGCGACCGTCAACGCCCTGATGAAGAGGCGCGCCTTCCGCGTGCAGGAATCGCTCTTCACCAATCTCCCGGCCAAATTGGACGACTTGGTCGACCGCGCCCCGCCGCCCCCCGCCAGCCTGAGCGAAAAACCGGCCGCCCCCGCCGCGCCCACCTCCGGCCCGGCCTCCGGTTTCCGCATGCCGGGAAAGTGAGGCCAGAGGCCGGCGGTCGCTCTCAGGCCTCCGACCTCTGACTGCTGGACCCTGACTTCTGGTCTCCAGATCCGTGTCATGCCCCAAATCCCCGCTTTACGGGCCCGGGGCTTTGCTTTTCCGTCTTCCTTCCATGACGCCTGACCGGCCGATCTCCGACCTTTTCAAGCAGCCCCGCCCGCTGCGTTCGCTCGAATTTTTCCCGCCGAAGGACGAGGCCGGCGTCGAGGCCCTGCGCCAGACCGCCAAGGCCCTGCAAAGCATCGCGCCCGATTTCGTGTCCGTGACCTACGGGGCCGGCGGCAGCACGCGCGAACGCACCGCCCAAGTCTGCGAATTCCTGCGCCGCGACTTCGGCTTCACCGTCATGCCCCACCTGACCTGCGTCGGGCACTCGCGGGTCGAACTGGGTGAAATGGCCGACCGCATCCACGCCGGCGGTTTCCGCAACATCATGACCCTCCGCGGCGATCCGCCGAAGGGCCAGACCGAGTTCGTGCCCTACAAGGACGGCCTCCGTTACGCCAACGACCTCGTGGCGCTGCTGAAGTCACGCCATCCCGACTTCTGCCTCGGCGTCGGCGGTTACCCCGAGACGCATCCGGAGGCGCCCTCGCCCCAAGCCGATCTCGAAAACCTCAAGCGCAAGGTCGACGCCGGCGCGGCGTTCGTGACCACCCAGATGTTTTTCGACAACGACCTCTTCTACCGCTTCATCGACCGCTGCCGCGCCGCCGGGATCAAGGTCCCGATCGTGCCCGGCATCATGCCCGTGCTCACGCTCAAGCAGATCCAGCGTTTCACCGCGATGGTCGGCACGTCACTGCCGCCGCAGTTGGTCAAGCGGCTCGAAGCCGCCGGGGAAAACAACGAAGCCATGGAAGCCGTCGGACTCGATTGGGCGCTGACCCAGATCCGCGACCTCCTCGCCCGCGGCACCCCCGGCTACCACCTCTACATCATGAACCGCGCGAAGGGCGCCCTCGCCCTCGCCGCCGGCCTCGCGGCCTGAACTCGTGGCCTGAATTAGGCCCGCCCCCTACCCGTCCCAGGCTTCGCCAAATTTTCACCTAATAGGTGAAATGTGCGCAACGAGCCGCCGGAGCTTCGCCCAACATTTCACGTAATACGTGAAAAGGTGGGCAAGGCCGGGCGGAAATGAATCGCTTCAAAAATCCTGCAGGCGGCCTTCGCCGGCGCCGCGCTCAGGTTCGAGGCGGGCGAGGACTTCACCGATCAGGTAGATCGAGCCGGTCACGACGATGGTGTCGCCCGGTTCACCCAGGGTGCAGCGGCCAGGGCCGGGAAAAATTTCGGCCACCGAGCCGATCCGCACTGCGCCGGCAAAGATGGGACCAAGGATCTCCGCCAGCGCCGCGTGGCTGCACGCCCGCTCCTGTTGCGGGGTCACGAGATGAATCTCCCGGGCATGCCGCGCGAGCACCGGTAACAGTGCCCGGGCCCTCACTGGGCCGAGGATGCCGGTGACGATTACCGGAGAGCGCCCGGTCTGCGCCTTCAGTCGGGCGAGACTGCCATCCAGCACGGCCGCACCCTCGGCATTGTGCGAAGCATCGAGGATCAACTGGCGGTCACCGACGCTGATCTCCTGCCAGCGACCCGCCCAGTCAACGCGGCGCAATGCCTCCAAAGCCACGGCGGTGTCCGGACGGATATTTCCCGGAAGAGTCTCGCTCACGAGCAGCGCGGTGGCGGCGTTCCAGCGTTGGTAGTCACCGGCCAGATTGGTCAGCGGACAGCGGGTCACGTCGTCGTCGAAACGCTCGCGCACGGAGAATACGTTGGCGCCGCGCTCCGCCGCGATGGCACGGATCACGGCCTCCGCCTCGGGCGGCATGCGTCCAATCACCACGGGGCGACCCGGCTTGATGATACCGGCCTTCTCGGCGGCGATCGTCGCGAGCGTGTCGCCGAGGAACTCACAATGATCGAGCCCGATCGAGGTGATCACGGCGACCTCGGGGCTGACGATATTGGTCGCATCGAGGCGCCCACCCATGCCGACCTCGATGACCGCGACCTCGCACTTCCGGCGGGCAAATTGCAGGAACGCCATCGCGGTCATGAACTCGAAGAAACTTGGGTGATCCTCGGGCGCCGTCGCGGAGACTTTCTCGGCAATTGGCCGAAGCTCGGCCGTGTAGGCCACGATCTCGTCGGGCGTCAGCTGGCGGCGATCCACCTGCACGCGTTCGCCCAAGCGCACGAGGTGCGGCGAGGTATAGAGTCCGGTCTTGCGGCCGGAAGCGCGCAGGATCGCCTCGAGCATGGCACTGACCGAGCCCTTGCCATTCGTGCCGGCGATGTGGATCGCGGGCACGGCCAACTCCGGATGTCCGAGCGCGGCGGCAAATCCTCGCATGCGGTCGATGCCGAACTTCAATCCGCGCGCCTTGAGCGAAAAGAGATAGTCCTGGACTGCGGCGTAATCGGTCATCGGAGCGGCTGATCGGCGGTAGGGCTGAGGCGGGGCCTCAGCCGGGATCGGAAATCATCGCGGCGGAGGCACCGCCTCAGCCCTACCTACGTCCATCACGCTCAAGTCGTGGGCGCGAGCTGGAGTGGAACCGCCGTCGGCTTCTTGCGGACATGCAGGGCCGAGAGAATGTCGCGGAGGCGGCCGCGCTGCTCGAGCCGGCTCACGATCTGGTCGACGAGGCCGTGCTTGAGGAGGAACTCAGCACTCTGGAAACCGGCCGGCAGGGTCTGCTTGGTCGTCTCCTTGATCACGCGGGGGCCGGCAAAGCCGATCAGGGCGCCCGGTTCGGCGATGATCACGTCGCCCAGGGTGGCGTAGCTGGCGGAAACGCCGCCCGTGGTCGGATTCGTCAGGACGGAGATGAACGGCAGGCCGGCGGCCGCCAGGCGGCCGAGCGCGGCGCTGGTCTTGGCCATCTGCATGAGCGAGAGGATGCCCTCCTGCATGCGGGCGCCGCCCGAGGTGCTGTAAATGATGCAGGGTGCCTTGCGGGCGATCGCGTGCTCGATGGCGCGGGTGATCTTTTCGCCGGTGGCGGAACCGAGGGTGCCGCCGCAAAACCGAAAATCCATCACCGCCAGGGAAACCTCGATGCCATGAATCCGGCCGATGCCGCAGATCACGGCCTCGGGCAGGCCGCTGTCCTTCTCATAGCGCTTGAGGCGGGTCGTGTACGGTTGGGCGTCAACAAACCCCAGCGGGTCGGCCGAGCGAACGTTGGCGTCGGTTTCCTCGAAGCTGTCGGGGTCGACCAGGAACGCGATGCGCTCGCGGGCGCCGATGGAAAAGTGATACCCGCTCTTGGGCACCACCATCTGGTTGGCCTCGAGTTCCTTCTTGAACACGGACTCGCCCGAGCTCGGGCACTTCACCCAGAGGCCTTCGGGGATGTTTTTTTTCTTGGTGCGGCGGACCGTGTAGGTCGGTTTGTCAAAATGCATGAGAGGGAGGGGGGATCAGCCGTGGCCGAAAGTGACGATATCGAGGCTCAGGCAACCGGCCCGGCGGAGTACCCGGGCGCAGCCATTGAGGGTGGAACCGGTCGTGAAGACATCATCAACGAGGACGTAATGTTGGGCCGGATTTAGGGGTGCGCCTTCGGCAAGTGCAAAGGCATTCTTAAGATTCTCCCGGCGGCTCCGGCGGTCAAAAGATGTTTGCGTTACGGTGTCGACCTCGCGCACCAGCAGATCCTCCACGCGGACGGCTCCACCGGCCGCCGCGGCCAGCGCGTCGGCCAACAGACGGCTCTGATTGTACCCGCGCTCCCGCTGCTTGCGCGGGTGCAGCGGCACCGGCACGAGCACGGCATCGCGCACTTGGGCGAGCACCTCGGGCGAACGCCGGAAGATCTCGGTC
Organism: uncultured Opitutia bacterium; assembly: GCA_903925425.1. Taxonomy (GTDB): domain Bacteria; phylum Verrucomicrobiota; class Verrucomicrobiia; order Opitutales; family Opitutaceae; genus CAIYFD01. The sequence goes on from CAIYFD010000219.1 coordinate 5,070, forward strand.
ATGTCCTCCAGCAC
>CAIYFD010000220.1 GCA_903925425.1 uncultured Opitutia bacterium
CCATGAGTCTTCTGGAACGAATCCTCTCCGAGCCCGAGCTGACGGCTGCGCCGCCGGTCCTGGTGGATGTCGGCGCGGCGGGCGGGATGCATCGGGCGTGGCGCACGTTGGCGCCGCATGCGATTGGCATCGGCTTCGAGCCGGACACCCGCGAGGCGCCGGAGCCCGGACCGGCGCAGCGGCAGTTTGGGCGCTGGATTTTTTGTGCCGGACTTGCGGTGCCGGCGGCGGTCGAGGATGGCCGGCAGGATCTTTTCCTGACGAAGTCGCCGCAGTGCTCAAGCATGCGCCGGCCCAAGGCCGAGGGACTCGCGGCATGGGCCTTTGCGGATTTCTTTGACGTGACGGAGGTGCGAAGCGTTTCGGCCGTGACCATCCCCGAGGCGCTGGCGGCGCATGGGATTGAGCGGATCGACTGGTTGAAGTGCGATACGCAGGGCCTCGACCTGCCGCTTTACCTGAGCCTGCCGGAGGCCTGGCGCCGCCGTATGCTGGCGGCGGAATTTGAACCGGGCCTGGTGAACGCCTACGAGGGCGAGGACCGGTTGCCAGCGGTGTTGGAAGCGATGACGGCGGAGCCCTTCTGGCTGGCCGAGCTGCGGGTCGGGCACGCCGCCCGCGGACGTGCCGAAATGCTGGCCCGGCGGCTGGGCGAACGGGCCGTGCCGTGGGTGCGCCGCTTAGGTCCGCCGGCGCCGGCCTGGGCGAACGTCAGGTATCTCCGCGATTTTTCTGACGGGCCCAACGGGCTGGGTCGCCGGGAGTGGCTGCTCGGCTGGGCAATCGCCACGGTGACCGGCCAGCATGCCGAGGCGCTGGCGATCGCGGAGGCGGGCGCCCCGCGCTGGGGCGGTGAACTGTTTCAAGACATGGCGGCGGCGAGCGCACGCAGCCTGCGCTGGGCGATGTTCCGGGCGTTGCCCGGGGAAGTCTGGCGGAGGTTTACCGGCGGAGGCGTCCGATGAGTGCCCCGCTGGAGGCCTACTGCACGTACTTCGACCGCGGTTTCCTGCCGCAGGGACTGGCGCTGTGGCGTTCGCTGGTGCGGCACGATGACGTGGCGGAACTCTGGGTGCTGGCGCTGGATGATTGTACCGCGGGGGTGCTCGCGGAACTAAACGAACCGCGGTTGCACGTGGTGCCGCTCGCGGCACTCGAGGCGGCGGATCCGGAGCTCGCGCGGGCGAAGGAGAACCGGACGCGCGTCGAATATTTCTTCACGCTTTCACCCTGCTGGCCGCGTTGGTTGCTGGCCAACCGGCCCGGGCTGGAGCGCTTGACCTACCTGGATGCCGACTTGTTTTTCTTCTCCGGGCCGGAGCGGATCTTTGCGGCGATGGACGAGGCGGAGGCGAGCGTGGTGGTGACAGAGCACCGTTTCCCCGAATGGCTGCGGCATTATGAACGTCACGGAAGATTCAACGTCGGCCTTATGGTCTTCCGCCACGACCGGCGCGGCCAGGCCTGCCTCGACGACTGGCGCGAGCGCTGCCTCGCGTGGTGCTATGACCGCGTTGAACCCGACCGCTACGCGGACCAGAAGTACCTCGAGCGCTGGCCGAACCTGCTCGGGCCGGCGCTGCTGGTGCTGCCGGACGCCGGCGTGAACCTGGCGCCATGGAACTGGGCGGGGGCGCAGATCCGGACGCAGGAGGCCGACGAGATCTCAGTGAACGGCCAACCTCTGGTGGTTTTCCATTTTGCCCGGTTCCGTGCGGCGGGGGAGCGCTGGTGGCAGTCGGGCCAGCTGGACTACGGGATCATGCCGGTGCGGCTGCGCAACGCGATCTACCGGCCGTATGTCACGGCGCTGCTGGCGGCGCGGGACGAGGTTGCGGCGCGCCGGCCGGGTTTCGATTTTCCGCCGCAGGCGATGCGCAGCGGCCGCGAAGCGTGGCGGCAGTTCGCGCTGCGCGCGGTGTTCGGCGGCGACTGGCTGCTGCTGCAGACGGGCTTTCGGAATTTCCGATTCGGGCTGGGAAAATTCTCCGGCCGGGCGCTGGATTTGCTCCGGCGGGTGATCGGGCGATCAACCGAACATTCCTGATTTTTTAAACTACGGATTGCACAGATTGCACGGATCCGAACCTCGGCAGTTTACAGAAGGAAACGAAGGGAATGAAGAATAGGACCCTCCTTACCGCTGTTACCTTTTGTGAAAACCGGCTTGTGGGCTCGGGATCCGAATCCGTGAAATCCGTGGTTAAACGGTTTGGGGGATCGGTTACCGGACAACGAATTTTTTTCGCAGCCAGCGGGCGACGGAGAGCAAATCCCAGCCCCAGCATTTCCAGACGGGGAAGTAGCGGTGGCGGACGCGGATCTCCTCGCGGTAACCGGCCCAGCGGCCGGCGTCGCTGAGTCCCCCGGTGCCGCAGGTCGCGACGCGCAGGGGCAGGGGACGGAAGACCACGTGGAGGCGCCAGAGGCGCAGGTTGAAGTCGTAGTCGCCCATGATCGCGAGCGCCGGGTCGAAGCTGCCGTTCTCGGCGAAGAGGCTGCGCCGGTAGAACGCGGACTGGTGATGCACGAAGTTCCGGGCGAGGACGCGGGCCGGCAGGGGCAGGCGATAGACGCGGCCGTCGGCGTAGGCAGCTTCGCCGGCGACGACGCCCGCGGAGGTCTTGCGCAACCAGTAGGCCGTTTCGGCCAGCACCCGGTCGCCGGCGAGCACGTCATCGGCGCCGAGAAAGAGGATCCAGTCGCCACGCGCCGCGGTGATGCCCTTGTTCATCGCGTCATACACGCCGCGGTCGGGCCCGGAGATGAGGGTCGTGATCCGGGCGCGGTTGGTTTCCAGCCATGTGCGGGTGCCGTCGGTCGAGGCCCCGTCGACCACGACGAGCTCGGGTGGCTCCGGCTGCTGGGTCCAGATGCTCGCCAGTGCGGCGCGGAGCCGCTCGCCGGGATTCCGGCAGACGACGATGACGCTGATGAGGGGCGTATCGGACACGGGTGGGTTCTTACAGGAGGAAACGGAGAAAACAGAGGAGGATCTCCCGACCCTGGGCAACGCTGCTCCTGAGTCAGCTCCGGCTCTTTTCACGTAATAGGTGAAAAGTGCGCAACGCGCCGGTCTGGGCTCTGCCCGGCATTTCACGTAATACGTGAAAAGGAGTCACGATGCTCCAAGTCTCCGGGCTTGTCCCGGTGCGCCGGTTCGCG
>CAIYFD010000221.1 GCA_903925425.1 uncultured Opitutia bacterium
GATCGTGGCGAAAAAGCACCGGGCGAAACACAAGTCGGGTCGAGGCCGCGTGGGTGGCGACGGGTGGTAGATCCGCTAGGCGGAGGGCAGAGGACTGAGGGCGGACACCGGATGGCGACTTGCCGGAGCTGGCCCTGCTGGGCCGGGAAAGATTGGCTGCTGGCATCCCGGCCGGGCCTCCGCGATAGTCCCGGGATGTCTCTTGGTTCATTCTTCGGTTCCGGCTCCCGCAACGGTTCTCTCCAGGTCGGCGATTCCGCGCCGGCGGTGGTCGCGGTGGACGACTCGGGGGCAACCGTGGATCTGGCTGAGGCCTTTGGTAGACAGGAATGGACCTTGGTTTATTTCTATCCGAAGGCCGACACGCCCGGCTGCACGAAGCAGGGCTGCTCGCTGCGCGACGGCTACGCCGAGCTCACCAAGCGCGGGGTCGCGGTTTTCGGCGTGAGCAAGGACAACGTCGCCGCCCAGCGCGCCTTCAGGGCCAAGTTCAAGCTTCCGTTCCCGCTGCTGGCGGACACGGAGGGCAAGGTGGTCGAGGCCTTCGGCGTTCCAACGTATCCGGTCGTCGGGATGCCGCATCGCCAAGCTTATCTCATTCGCGGCCGCAAAATCGTTTACACCGACCACAAGGGAACGACGGAGGAACAGGCGGCGGTGATCCTGCGGTTCATCGACGAGGCGGGAGGATGATGGGTGGGGCAGAGCGTCGGCCACCCCTTCGGAACTCCTTTGCCACGGGGACCCCAAGGCGACAGGGTCCCTGCCATGAAAGCTGCCCGCTCCAAGCCCCAGCGCCAGTGCCGGATCGTGCTCACGGGCGGGCCGGGCGGCGGCAAGACCACCGCGGCGGACATGTTCCGGCGCGAGATCGGCGTGGAGGTTGTGGTTGTGCCCGAGGCGGCCACCATCCTCTTCCAGGGCGGGTTTCCGCGCTCCAACGAGCCCGGCGCCAGGCGTTACGCGCAGACGGCGATCTATCATGTGCAGCGTCACCTCGAGGACGTGCAGGCGGAGCTTTTTCCCGGGCGCACGCTGATCTGCGACCGCGGCACCCTGGACGGGGCCGCCTACTGGCCCGGTTATCCGCATGACTATTTTGGGGCCGTGGGCTCGACCATGGCGGCGGAGCTCGCGCGGTACGACGCCGTGATCTTTTTCGAGACTGCGGCGGTGAGCGGCGCCTCCATCGAGGGCGGCAATCCCATCCGTAACGAGTCGATCAAGGAGGCGGCCCGGCTCGACGGAAAACTGCGCGACCTCTGGTCGCAACATCCCCGCTTTATCCTGGTCCCGAATAACCGCTCCTTTTTCAAGAAGCTCAGCTTCGGTCTGGCGGTGCTGGAGGGGGTCCTCGAGGAATTCTCTGCCGGCCGGCAGACGGCGGCGCGTCGCGGCAGACCAAGCCGGCGCAGATGATCATGCGACTATCCGTCTTTAGTCCGCTCGCGTTGATCCTGCTTTGCGCCGCGCCCTGTGCCGTGGCCCAGGGTCTGCGCCCTCAGGCGCAATTGAGTTCCTTGGCGGAGAATGATGGCGTGCGCGCGGGGGGAACCGTGCGGCTGGCGCTGAAGGTGGTGCTGCCGGCCGCTTACCATGTGCAGTCCAACGCCCCCTTGGATCCGGCGTTGGTGCCAACGCTGCTGACTCTGACCGCGCCGGCGGGAGTGACCGTCGAGGAGATCGCCTATCCCAAGGCCGAGGAGCTGACGCAAGCGGGGCAAGCCCGGCCCCTCGCGGTTTTCGGTCCGGAATTCATGATCGGCGTCCGGCTGGCGGTGGCCGCCCATGCGGCGCCGGGCACGGTCACCGTGCGCGGGACCCTGCGATCCCAGGCTTGCGACGACAAAGTTTGCTACACGCCGGTCACGGCGGACGTGGTTTGGACAGTGACGGTGGTCCCGGCCGGCGCGGTCATCGCGCCGAGGAACCCGGCCGTTTTCGGCCAGATGGGGGCGACCGCGCCGCCGTCCGCGAGCATTGTGACCGCCGTGCGCGCGGCCAACACCGCGAAGGATTTCGCCCTCGGGGAGAAACTGGTGGCCGACTACCGCGCGGCCCACGGGATCACCCCCGAGTACCTTCTGGCGCATTCATGGCTGGGCCGGGGTGCGCTGGCTGCCGGTCAGCTCGATCGGGCTGCGTCCTATGCCCAGACCACGTATGAGTTGTGTCTCGCGGAACTGCGCCGGCGCCCGATGGACCAGGAGGCGCAGGTCCCCACGGCCTTTGGGGCGGCGATCGAGGTGCTGGGCCAGGCGCGAGCGCAGGCCGGGGCGGTGACCGAGGCCGTGAGTTTTCTCAACGAGCAGCTGCGGCAGTACGGCGCCACGTCGATCGCCAAGCGGATCGAGAAGAACCTCAATCTCGTCAGCCTCGAGGGTAAGCCGGCGCCCGCGCTCGACCTCGCGGAGAATCTCGGGGTGACCCCGCCGGCGCTGGCCGCGCTCAAAGGGCGGGTCGTGCTGCTTTTTTTCTGGGCGCACTGGTGTCCCGACTGCAAGGAGGAGGGGTCGGTACTCGGGAAACTGCTCGCCACGTATGCCGGTCAGGGACTCTCGATCATCGCGCCGACGCAGCGCTATGGCTACGCGGCGGCCGGCGCCGCCGCCGCGCCCGACGAGGAGAAACGCTATATCACGCTGGTACGGCAGACCTACTATCCGGGGCTGGCGTCGATTCCCGTGCCGTTGAGCGAGGTGAACCACCGCCGCTACGGCGTGAGCACCACCCCGACGCTCGTGCTGGTCGGGCGCGACGGCATCGTGCGGTCGTACCATCCCGGCAAGATGACCGAGGCCGAGCTGGACGCCGCGATCCGTCGGCTGCTGGCTGAGAAATAATACTCCTACAAATGTCGGCGCTAGCTTGACCCGGCGATTTGAGGGTCCCACGGTTGGCGCCGTCGAGCTTGCCCCATGACCGCTGACCGCCCCATTCCGAGTTACCGCCTGATCCTGCAGGCGCTGCTGACGGCCACTCGGACCACCGCGGTGGCGACCTTGTTCGCTTGGCTGATCCGGGTGCATGGCTGGAACGAGGTCACTTGGGCGGGTGCGATGGAGGCCGTCTGGGCGCTGCGCTGGCTCTTGGGGACGGTCTTCGCCCTCTGCCTCGGCTGGGATTACGCGAAGCACGTGATGCATGCGCCCCGCCGCGATTGAGGGGACGGGCTTGAACCACGGATTGCTGGCAAACCCGGCCGGGCTTCGTAGCGTTTTGCCCCATGACAAACTCGCGTGCCTCCTCCTCTGGTTCCACTCCGGCCGGTTCCGCCTGCGGCCTGCCGTCGCATGCGATCATCGATCTGGCGAAGGCGACGGTCCGGCGTTCGGACGAGGAATGGCGCCGGCTCCTGACGCCGCTGCAGTACCAGGTGTCGCGGCAGCAGGGGACGGAGCGGCCCTTTGGCGAGGGTTACTGGGACAACCACGAGGACGGGGTTTATTTTTCCGTCTGCAGCGACACGCCGCTGTTCGACAGCCGCGACAAATTCGAAAGCGGCACCGGGTGGCCGAGTTTCACGCGTCCGATCGAGGACACGTTCGTGGAGTCGACCATCGACCGGAGCCACGGGATGACCCGCGAGGAAGTCCATTGCGCCGTTGACGCCGCGCACCTCGGCCACGTGTTTCCCGACGGCCCGGCGCCGACGGGCCGGCGCTACTGCATCAACTCCGCCTCGCTGACGTTCATGCCGCGAGCCGAGTACGCCGCATGGGTGAAGGCGCGGCAAGCTGGACCGGCGGTTTGAGCGAGTGCCCGGGGTGGGGGTCGAACCCACATGACCTTTCGGTCTACAGATTTTAAGTCTGGAGCGTCTGCCAATTCCGCCACCCGGGCCGAACCGGAAGGCTGGGGACGGAAACCCGGGGGCGGAAGGCCGAAAGTGCACTTCCTTTCACCCGGCCTTTCACTTTCACTCGGCCCGTGAAAATCGGTTTTCTCGGCGGCAGCTTCGATCCCGTGCATTTCGGCCATCTCCTGGCCGCGCAGGATGCCTATGAGCAGCATGGGCTCGACCGGTTGATCTTTGTGCCGGCGGCGCAGGCGCCGCTCAAGCCGGCGGACATCCAGTCCGGCCCGGAAGACCGGCTGGCGATGCTGCGCGGGGCGGTGGAATGGGACAAACGCTTCGAGGTGTCGGACGTCGAGCTGCGGCGCGGCGGGGTGAGCTACACGATCGACTCGGCGCGGCATTTCCGGGCGCAGTTTCCCCAGGACGACCTCTACTGGATCATCGGCGGCGACCAGCTGCCGCAGTTGCACCGCTGGAAGGACATCAACGAGCTCGTCCGGCTGGTGTCGTTCATCTTTCTGGAGCGGCCGGGTTTTCCCGTGAAGGCCGCGCCGGACCTCCCCGGGCTGCGGCTGCACCGTTGCGACGGGCATCTGATCGCGGTGAGCTCGACGGAGCTGCGCGAGCGTGTGCGGCGGAATCTCTCCCTTGACTATTTCATGCCGACCGCGGCGATTAGGCGCATCAAGGAAGGCAATCTTTACCGCTGACCGACCACCCGATGAACTCTCCCGACTCCCTCGCCCTCGTTACCCTCTGCTGCCGCGCCCTCGCCGATAAGAAGGCGGAGGACGTGCGCGTGCTCGCGGTGGGCGAGAAGTCGTCGGTCACCGACTACCTCATTATCGCCACGGGCAACTCGGAGCCGCACCTGCGCGCCCTGCGTGTCGAGCTGGAGCTGGCCGTCGACGCCAGCGGCGCGAAGATCATCGGCTTGGAAAGCCCGCACGACAGCGGCTGGATCGTGATGGATCTCTTTGACGTGATGGTGCACCTGTTCCTGCCCGACATGCGCAAGCGCTACCGGCTGGAGCATCTCTGGCGCGAAGTGCCGGAAATCTCGGTGGCCAGCCTGCTCGGCGAGCCCGAGCCGGTCGCCCCGTCCCTGTTTGCGCCCAAGCCGGCGGCACCGGAGCCGAAAAAGTCCCCGGCGAAGGCGAAGTCCCCGGTGAAAAAGAAGTCCCCGGCGAAGCAGAAAGCTCCCGCGAAGAAAAAGCCGGCTCCCGTCAAAAAGAAGTCTCCGGCCAAGAAGCCGGCCAAGAAGCTGGTTAAGAAAGCGGTCAAGAAGCTGGTCAAGAAAGCGGTCAAGAAGCCGGCCAAGAAAGCGGCGAAACCTGTGGCCAAGAAGAAGCCCGCCGCGAAGAAGAAAGCCCCGGCCAAGAAGCCGGCCGCGAAGAAAAAGAGCCGAAAGTAAGGCCGCCCTTAGCCTCGCCGCCCGTCTGAGGCATCATGGGAGCGGA
>CAIYFD010000222.1 GCA_903925425.1 uncultured Opitutia bacterium
GGCGCGGGGTCCGCGGCCAACCGGACGCGGCAGGCGTCCCACGGACGGCGCCTGCCGCAGCGGCTCAAGATCGCCCCGCACCAGACCATACCCCAGATCGACGCGGTGCTGGGGGTGATCGCGGAGTTCGGCTTCGACGGCATCATCGCGACCAACACCACGCTGGCGCGGCCGGGATTCTTCGCCGGGGTGAACGAGGCGGGCGGGCTGAGCGGCGCGCCGCTGCGCCGCCGCGCGACGGAAATCATCGGCTACATTGCCAAGGCCACGAACGGCCGCCTGCCGATCATCGGCGTGGGCGGGATCACCGACGAGGCGTCGGCCGCGGAGAAACTCGATGCGGGCGCGACACTCGTGCAGGTCTACTCGGGCATGATTTATCGCGGCCCGTTCTTCGCCGCGGCGTTGGCGCGGGCACTGGCGGAGCGGCAACGGTCGCGGTGATCCGCGCTCAAATCTGCCAATCGCCGTCGGCGATCAGCGACTCCTGCTTGTGGCGGGGGCGGACGAGAAGGTTCTCGCCCTTGTAGTAGGCGATACTGTTGGCCGGAACGGTGTTGAGCAGCCAGACGTTGCCCCCAATGACCGAGTGGGTCCCGATGCGCGTCGTGCCGCCGAGGATCGTCGCATGCGCGTAGATCGTCACGTGGTCCTCAATATCCGGATGACGTTTCACCGACTTGACCGGGTGGCCCTGCAGGTCGACCTCGAAAGACTTCGCCCCGAGTGTCACACCCTGGTAGAGCTTCACATGCGCGCCGATCGTGGCGGTCTCACCGATCACGACTCCCGTGCAATGATCGATGAAGAAGCTCGGTCCGATTTTCGCTCCTGGATGGATGTCCGTGCCCGTGCGCTCATGGGCGTACTCAGTTAGCATCCGGGGCAGCAGGGGGATCTTCTCGTTGTAAAGAATATGGGCCGCGCGCTGGAGCGCGATGACCAGGACGCAGGGGTAGGCGAGGATGATCTCCTCCACGCTCAGAGTGGCCGGGTCGCCGTGATAGGCGGCCGTCACGTCCGTCTGGATCAGCCGGCGCAGCTCGGGCAGGCTCGCCAGCAGCGTGCTCGCCGCGGCGCTGGCCTGTTTCTCAGGATCGGGCCGCTTGGCGAAACGCAGGCATTTTTCGATCTCGGCGACGAGGCGGGAATCGACCTGCTTGAGCATCCGCCCGACCCACGCGGGCAGATCGCTGCGCTTGGTGCCGATCTCGCTGAAGTAGCCCGGGAAAAAAAGATGCATCAGGTCACGGGCGAGGATGCTGACCGATTCCTGCGAGGGCAGGTTGGTGCCATCGAGGTGGTTGATGCCACCGTCGGCCTCGTACGAGGCGAGCAACTTGGCTTTTACTTCATCGAGCGACATGCGGAAGAGATGTGCACAGTCGGGTTCCATGCAAGTCGGGTCAAAACTGATTTTTGGGACTTTACAGGTCCGGGACCATGACTCTTAGTGCGCCTTCCTCGCTAGGAAATGCCCAGGTGGTGGAATTGGTAGACACACACGTTTGAGGGGCGTGTGCCGTAAGGCGTGCAGGTTCGAGTCCTGTCCTGGGCACCATCCGCTTGCGTTTTCGCAGGGCGAAAGCTTCGGCGAGACTGGCATTAGCCAGATAAGCTGAAGCCCGGCGGGCGCGGGGCCGAAGGCGGGCGGTTGTTCCCCGTCCGGCCAGGAAGCATATCGACCCTTGTGCGGCGTCCGAGCCGCCGATAATGCTGGCGACGTTCCCGGGGTTGGCTCCGGGGCGGACTCCTCCGATGAAACCCCTGATCCTTGTGGTGGACGACCAGCCGGAGATCCGCGATCTCATGGTGCACGTGCTGACTAACGCCGGTTTCGAGGTGAACACGGCGACCGACGGGCAGGATGCGAGCCTGAGTATTGGCGATCGCGTCGTGGACCTGGTCCTGACCGATATCAATATGCCGGGCCGGAACGGCCTCGACCTCATCGTGGAGTTGAAGGTACGGCGTCCGGGGCTGCCCGTGATCGCGATGTCGGGTGGCGGCGGGAAGATCTCCCGGGAGGACGTGCTGATGACGGCGCGCCGCGTCGGGGCGGTCTCGATCCTCCACAAGCCGTTCACGATGGCGCAACTGCTCGCGTCCGTGGACCTCGCCCTTGCCGCCCAGCCGCCCAGACCGTCGCCCGAACAGTAACGGGGGGCAGGATCGGACCGGACAAATCGCTTGCCAGTGTCGGGGGCGCGTGGAGACTCGCCCGACCTACC
>CAIYFD010000223.1 GCA_903925425.1 uncultured Opitutia bacterium
CCCAAGCCTCGTTGTTTTAGTTTGATTTCCGAAACAAGGAAACGACAAGGCTAGGGCACTGTGAGCTCTGTGCCTCTGTGGCAAAACCCCTCAGGTCTTCCCCAGCCCAAACGCCCCGTGCGCCACGCGCGCGGCCTCGTCGGCGCGGGCGAGTTCGATCACGACCGAGATCTTGATCTCGGAGGTGCTGATCAGCTCGATGTTGATGCCGGCCGCGGCGAGGGCCGAGAAGAGCGTCGCGGCCACGCCGCTGTGGGTCTTCATGCCCACACCGACGACCGACAGCTTGGCGATCTGGCCCTGGACCGCGACCTGGCCGCCACCCAAAGCGGTGAGGACGGGCGCGAGCACCCGCTCCGCCTTCTGGGCCTCGGTCGCCGGCACGGTGAACGTGAGACTCGCGACGCCCTGGTGGCCGACGTTTTGCACGATCATGTCGACGATGATGCTGGCATCCGCGAGGGCGCGGAAGACCTGGGCGGCCGTGCCGGGCTTGTCCGGCAGGTTGCTCACGACGACCTTGGCCTGGTCCTTGTCGACGGCGACGCCGCGGACGACGACTTGTTCCATGGAGGCGACTTCTTCTTTCACGATGGTTCCCGAGTTTTGGTTAAAGGAGGAGCGGACTTCAAAAACGACATTGTACTTCTTCGCGAACTCGACGGAGCGCGACTGCATGACCTTCGAGCCGGACGACGCCAGCTCGAGCATCTCGTCATAGGAGATCTCATCAAGCTTCTGCGCGTCCTTCACGACGCGCGGGTCGGCGGTGTAGACGCCGTCGACATCGGTGTAGATCTCGCACTTGTCGGCCTTGATCGCCGCCGCCAGCGCGATGCCCGTGAGATCCGAGCCGCCGCGGCCGAGCGTGGTGGTCTGGCCCTCGTCGTTCATACCCTGGAAGCCGGCGACGATCACGACCTTGCCGGCCTTGAGGTCGGCCTCGATCGCGGTGGCGTTGATGTCGCGGATCCGGGCCTTGGTGTGAACCGTGTCGGTGACGATGCCAGCCTGCGCGCCGGTGTAGCTGACCGCGTCCACCCCGATGCCGTGCAGTGCCATGGCGGTGAGCGCGATGGTCTCCTGCTCGCCAACGGCGAGGAGCTGGTCGAGCTCGCGGTCGCTCGGCTGGTCGCAGACGGCCTTCGCGCGGGCGATGAGCTCGTTGGTCACGCCGGCGCGGGCCGAGACCACAACCACCAGCTGGTTGCCGGCGTCGCGCACGGCCTTGATCCGGCGCGCGACGTTCTTGATGCGTTCGGGGTCACCGACAGAGGTGCCACCGTATTTCTGGACGATTCGTGCCATGGACGGAAAAGGATCAGGCGGCGAAGTCGGCGATGCGGAGCAGCACCGGCTGGCCGAGCACGGTGCCGAGCCCGCGGAGCCGCGCCACCGTGGCGCGGATCGCCTTCTCGTTGCTATCGTGCGTGGTGAGGATGAGAGAGGCGGCGCCGGGGCACCGGCCGGGGCGTTGCTGGACGTTGGCGATGCTGACGCCCGAGCGGGCGGTGACCCCGGCGATTCGGGCCAGCACGCCCGGCTCGTCCTTCACCTCCATGCGGATGTAGTAACGCCCGCGGATCTCCTCCGGCGTCGAGAGCCGGCAGGGCCGGAGCGTGGCCTCGGGCATCGCAAGGTTGCCGCGGCAGAGGAGCGTGACGGCGTCGGCAATGTCGCTAATCACGGCGCTGGCGGTGGCATCTTGGCCAGCCCCGCGGCCGATGTAGGCGGTCTCGCCCACGATGTCACCCGTGACGGAGATCGCGTTATAGACCTCATTGACGTTGCCGATCACATGGGTGCGCGGGACGAGCGTCGGGTGGACCCGGACGCAAAGTCCGCCAGCGGGAAACTCGCGGGTGATGACGGCGAGAAGCTTGATCGCGTAGCCGTTCTCACGAGCAAACGCGATGTCGGCTTGGGTAATGCGGGTGATGCCCTCGACGAGCATCTTCTTCACGGGCACCCAGGTGCCGTGGGCGAGATAAGCCAGAATGGCGGCCTTGTGGGCGGTGTCCCAGCCCTCGACATCGAGGCTCTCATCGGCCTCGGCGTAACCGAGGCGCTTGGCATCGGCGAGGATCGCGGCGTAATCCGCGCCCTCGCGCTCCATCCGGGTGAGGATGTAGTTGCAGGTGCCGTTGAGGATGCCGTGGATCAGGCCGAAGCGGTTCGCGACGAGGCCCTCGCGGAGGGCCTTGATGATCGGGATACCGCCGGCGACTGAGGCCTCGAAGAAGAAGTGCCCGCCGTGACGACGGGCCGCGGCGAATATCTCGGGGCCGTGCGAGGACAGCAGGGCCTTGTTGGCGGAGATCACGGTCTTGCCGCGGCGCAGCGCCTCGAGCGTGACGGTCCGGGCGATGCCGGTGCCGCCGATGAGCTCGCAGACGATGTGAACATTCGGATCGCGGGCGATGGTGAGCGGATCGGTGGTGAGCCGGGCGGCCGGCACGCGCACGGCGCGGCGCTTGTGGAGGTCGCGCACGGAGGCCGAGTGCAGCACGAGCTTCAGGCCAAGGCGCGAACCGAGCTGGGTGCGGTTGGCGGAGAGATGCTTCCAGACACCCTGCCCGACCGTGCCGAGGCCGCAGATGCCGATGTTGATCACGCGACCGCTCATGCCTTCGGGCCTCCGCCGCCCTGCTTCGGGGTGAAGCGGTTTTCCGTGCCCGCCATGAGGCGCTGGATGTTGGCGCGATGGCGGATCAGGACGAAGACGGCGATCAGGGCAGCGAAGCCGACCAGCACAGGCGGGCGCCCCAGGAACCATGCCGCCACGGGCAGGACCACGGCAGCGACGAGCGAGGCAAGCGAGACGTACCGGGAGGCGTAGAAGGTCACGACCCAGATGGCTCCGGCGATCAGGGTCGCGACGGGCAGCAGCACGAGCAGGCCGCCGGCCCCGGTGGCCACGCCCTTGCCGCCCTTGAAGCGGGTGAAGCAGGAGAAGGAATGCCCGAGCAGCGCACCCACGACGCCCGCGAGCTGGGTGGGCACGAGGAGGTCGGCGGACATCGCCAGCAACGGCCAGCCGGTGGCGAGCGCGCCCTTCAAGGCATCGAGGGCGAAGACCGTGTTGCCGGCCTTGGAGCCGAGCACGCGCTTGACGTTTGTCGCCCCGGGACTGCCGCTGCCCACCTTGAAGATATCCACGCCATGCGCCCGCGCGACGAGGTACCCGAAGGGCAGCGCGCCCAGCAGGTAACCGACGAACAGGGTGATGAGGAAGGGGGTGAGCATGGATCAACCGACGCGACTCGATCGTGCGCCTAGAGCTGGACGAACTTCGCCAGCTTGATGGCGGGGTGGCCCTTGATCTCAGCGCGGGTGACCTCGCCCGGCTCGGTGTCGACACGGACGACCATGTACGCCGTGCCGCCCGGCGCGAGCCGGCTGAGGGACATGTCGGCGATGTTCACACCGGCCTTGCCGAGGATGGTGCCGATGGTGCCGACCATTCCCGGCTGGTCGACGTTCTCGAGGACGAGCAGCTTGCCCTCGGCGGCGACCTCGACCTCACGGCCGTTGATGCCGACGACGCGGGGCTGGTTGGCCTTGCCGATGAGCGTGCCTTGGGCCGAGTGAATCGTGCCGTCGGCGGCAACCGCCTCGACCCGCATCAGCTCGGTGTAACCGGAATCGTCCGTGGACTTGACGACCTCGGCACGGACACCGAGGCGCTCCAGGGTCGAGGGGGCGCTGACGAAATTGACTGACTCGCCGCTGATGCGGCGGAGGAAGCCGCGCTGGATCGCGCGCGTGACGGCGTTGACGTCAAGGTCGACGATCTTGCCCCAGTAAGTGATGCGGAGGGTCGCCACCTGCTGCGGGGCGATCTGCTGCACGAGGGTGCCGAGCTTGGCGCCGAGATCGATGTAGGGCCCGAGGACCTTCACCGCGTTGGCGTCCATCGAGGGCATGTTGACGGCGTTGCGGATCACACCGCCGTTGAGCACGTCGGCGATCTGCTCGGCGACCTCGATCCCGACGGTCTCCTGCGCCTCCGTCGTGGAGGCGGCGATGTGGGGCGTGAGGATGACGTTGGGCAGCGAACGGAGTTCGCTGTCCTTGGCGAGGGGCTCCTCCTCGTAAACATCTAGGCCGGCGGCGGCAACGTGGCCGCTCTTCAGGCCGGCAATGAGGGCGCTTTCCTTGATGATGCCGCCGCGGGCGCAGTTGAAGAGCCGGACGCCCTTCTTGCACTTCGCGATGGCCGCCTCGTCGATCATGTTGAGGGTGTCATCCGTCAGGGGCATGTGGACCGTGATGTAGTCCGACTGCTTCAGCAGCTCGTCGAGCGTGGCGACCTCGACCTGCATGGCCTTGGCGCGGCTGGGCGAGAGGTAGGGATCGTAGGCGACCACGCGCATGCCGAACGCCTGGGCGCGCTTGGCGACCTCGCCGCCGATGCGGCCGAGGCCGACGACACCGAGGGTCTTCTTGAAGAGCTCGATGCCATTCAGGGTCTTGCGGTCCCAATTGCCCGCCTTCATCGAGGCCGCGGCCTGCGCGATGGGCCGGGCGCCGCAGAGGATGTGCGTGAACGTCAGCTCGGCCGTCGAGATGGTGTTGCCGGCCGGGGTGTTCATCACGACCACGCCGCGCTCGGTGGCGGCATCAACGTCGACGTTGTCCACGCCCACGCCGGCCCGCCCGACGACCTTGAGGAGGGGGGCGGCCGCGAACACGGCAGCCGTGATCTTGGTCTCCGACCGCACGGCGATGGCGTGCACGTCCTTGACCAGCTCCAGGATCTTTTCCGGGGAAGAGCCGTAGGCCTCAATAACTTCAAAGCCCGGCTGCTGGCGCAGGTAGGCTACTCCCTTGGGTGAGATCTTGTCGGCGACGAGGACTTTCATTGGGAAAAATGCCCCCGAGGGAAAAGCCCCCCCGCCCGCCTAGCAAGGAAAACGTGTGTCAGCAGGGGGCGCCCGCCCTGCGGATCCGCGCAACCACCCGCGCCACGGGCCGTCATTCCGGGCATGTCCGACCAGTAACGACTCGGACACGGCCCGGGGCTTGTGTTCGCCTCGGCCCCACCTACTTTCCATCCATGCTTTCCGATCGGCCTTACATGCGAGAAACGGACTATCCGCGGAACCGCACCTCCGTCCTCG
>CAIYFD010000224.1 GCA_903925425.1 uncultured Opitutia bacterium
GATCGACATGTTCCAGGGCGGCCTCGGCTGGCCCGAGGGCGGCTGGCCGGAGCAGGTCTCGAAGGTCGTCCTCGGCGACAAGCGCCACAAAGAGGCCCGCGCCAAGTACGAGGCCGCCGCCAAGGGCAAGCCCGTCTCCGCGCCCGCGCTCGACCTCACCAAGGTCCGCGCCGAGCTCACCGAGAAACTCAAGCGCCCCGCGACCGACGACGATCTCTACTCGCACCTGATGTACCCGGCGGTCTTCGCCGACTTCGTGAAACACGAGAACAGCTTCGGCGACGTCAGCGTGCTGCCCACCCCCGCGTTCTTCTACGGCCTCGCCGTCGGCGAGGAAATCTCCGTCAGCATCGAGGAGGGCAAGATCCTCATCATCCGCCTCATCTCGGTCAGCGCGCCCGACAAGGACAGCCGTCGGACGATTTCCTACGAGTTGAACGGCATCGCCCGCGAGGCGTTCGTCGTCGACAAGAGCGTCGCCCCGAAAGCCCGCGCCCGCCCGAAGGCCGACCTCGCCGACGAAACCCAGATCGCCGCCCCCATCCCCGGCCTGATCGCCGCCCTCTCCGTCTCCGTCGGCACCAAGGTCGCGAAGGGCGACAAGCTCCTCATGATGGAGGCGATGAAGATGCAGAACACCGTCTACGCCCCCTGCGACGGCGTCGTCGACCAGCTGCACGTCGCCCTCGGCGACACCGTCGAAAGCAAGGACCTGCTGATCAAGCTGCGGGTGTAAGGACCGATCGATCGTCCGAACCTTTTAACCGCGGATTGCGCGGATCGAACCGGATGGGATCCAGGACTCCGAACCCAGAACTCTGAACCCGAAACTCCGCCAGTTGCTGGCGGCAGGTAGGGCGGACTCGGTGAGTCCGCCGCGATGATCTACCGCGCGACGACGATTGCAGGCACCACCGGGTGAATGACAAACAGATGAGGTCAGCGCTGATTGTTGAATTTGCCCGGGATCGCACCCGTGGCCCTCTT
This sequence comes from uncultured Opitutia bacterium, assembly GCA_903925425.1. Taxonomy (GTDB): domain Bacteria; phylum Verrucomicrobiota; class Verrucomicrobiia; order Opitutales; family Opitutaceae; genus CAIYFD01. The sequence goes on from CAIYFD010000224.1 coordinate 988, forward strand.
CAAAAGAATTCTCACCGACCATGACCTACCCCAACGGCCACTTCGCATCGCGGGCCGTGTCCGTCGGCGGCCAGAGCAAGCAGGAGCTCTTGGCGCAGCTCGTGGCCGGGGGCGTCGAGTTGAACGAAGCCGCACACATTCTGTTCTCGAGCGACAGGTTCGCTCCGTCAGACGCGCACCAATCCCTGGTCACCGTGGAACTGACAGTCAGACAACTGGGATTCGCCCAAGGCGCCACGACTGCGGTGCTGCATGACAAGGCCGTCGCGCTCGGCCTGCGCCTGGCGCCCCTGGAGTTGGGGCCATATCTTCGGCTCCAGTATCTGGACCAGCCGGAAGGCCACGACGGCTTCCCCGCCACCAAGCACCGGGCTCCGCCCGGTGCTCTCACCGTGGCCTCGGCACCGCTGTCCGAAGATGCGGCTTTCCCCAAGGGCTTCTATCTGCGCCGCATCCAAGGCGTCCTCTGGCTGCGCGGCTATTGGTGCGACGCCGCCAATGTGTGGGATGCCGACGACCGGCTCATCTTTTGCCATCCGTGAGCTGGGAACTTCCCCCACTTCCTGCCGGCTATGAACAGCGGATGCCGCGTTTTACCGAGGCGGAGGACTTATGCATGATCGGGACCGATGCGTTCGGACTTTCGATCCGACGGGGTCGGGACGCTCATTGTTAAAAATCGGGTGCATTCAGGGCTGAGTGATTAGGGAGCTTTCCGAGGATTGGGCTTTGATTCGTGGAATTCCTGTGCTGGCGAGAAGAGGGGA
>CAIYFD010000225.1 GCA_903925425.1 uncultured Opitutia bacterium
ACCCTATGGCGCCCGAACCCGGCTCAGTTCTTCGCCGGGGCTTCCGTCTTCTTTTTCTTGGTCTTCTTGCCCGACTTTTTCTTCTTGGCCTTCTTACCGTCGGACTTCTTGGAAGCGGCCTTCTTATCGGCCTTTTTCTTCTTTCTGACGGCCTTCCTGGCCTTCCTTGCTTCCTTCTTTTTGGCCTTGGACTTCACGGCCCCTTGGTCGGCGGATTGGGCCGCCGCCGGTGCTGCCGGAGTGGTCGTTTCCGCGGCCGAAACCGGGAGCGTGTTCAGGGCAAACATGGCGGCGAAGAGGACGATGAGAAACTTCATAGACTGTTCTGACGGCCTGCCCGTGTGAAGGTTGCCCGGCGGGCCGGTTATGACGAAACAGTCATCCCACGGCCGGGATAGATCGAGGTAGGGCTGGCTCGACGAGCCGGCCGGGATTTCCGAATGATCGAGGTAGGGCTGAGGCGGCTTGGCTCGGCGAAGCCACGAGGCGAAGACGGCTGCCTCAGCCGCGATGTTTTTGATCTGGTTTGTGCACACAGAGGCACAGAGAGCCCAGAGCTACCGCCACTTGGTTGGGTTCAGACTGAAGCCCGTCGCCCCGGCTCGATCTCTGTGAACTCTGTGTGCCAAAGGTCCGGAAGATAGATCCCGGCTGAGGCCCCGCCTCAGCCCTACCTCCAATCCGGAATTTTCTATCGTTTACTTGGCGGCCGGATGATTGCCCAGCGTGGTGTCGGCCTCGGTGAAGCCGAGCGCCCAGCGGATGCCCTCAAGCACGTGCTTCTGGTAGGCGGCCGAGATCCAGTTCCCGTTTTCCTTCTCCAGGCCGTAGTCGAGGCTCGGGATGTTCGGGAGGATGACGTCATCGCGATGGCCGAGCGAGGTGTAGAAGATGCGGCCCTTGCCGTGCATCTTGGTCCACGCCACCGGCAGGCGCTGGCCCTCGAAGTCCATGTCGAGCAGCGAGTGTACCTTGCTCCAGTCAATGCCGGGGATCCGTCCCGCGGGGCCGGTTGTATAGAACTGGTAGAACTCATCCACGATCGCGGCGCCGTCCGGCCAGTCCTTCGTGGCCGGGTGCGTGGCATCGACCTTGTAGATCTTGCGCGACAGATTGCCGTTGCCCGGGTGGCCGGCGAAACGCGCACCGCCACCGAGCATTTCCATCTGGGCGTCGGAGGTGGTGCCCCGGTCCATCGAGGCGTGGAGCGCCATCACGGCGTGGCCAGCGGCGACCCAGTCGAGGAAGGCCTTCTCGTCGGGGATCGGCAGGTTGCCGGTCGTGCTGACGAAGAAAATGCCGTCGTAGTTCTTCAGCGCGTCGGCGCTCATGTACTGCTGGAACACCTTTGCGAGGACCTCGTTCTGCCCGGCGGCATTGGCGAATTGGTTGGCGGCGGGGCCGCGACCGGCCAAGGACTGGACCTGCTCAGCCGTGAGCTTGTTGGCCGACGTCTGCAGGCGGGCGAGGGCATCGGCCCGTGCCGTGGCGAGGGTCGTCTCGGCCGTGGCCAGGGCGGAGACCTTGGCGGCGATCTCCGCCGGAGCGCTGAGCGAGGCGGCCGTCAACGCAGTCTTGGCGGCCGTGGCGGCGGTGCTCAGTCCCGCCAAGTTGGGGCCGGCGGCCGCGAAGATCGCGAGCTGCAGCTCCCCACGTGCGCCGGGGACGGTGCCGGGGAACCCAGTCGGAGCCTGCGGGATCGGCACACGGGCGAAGGGATAGTCGGGCGCATCCGACATCATCGTGACGGTGAACTCGCCCTGGGACTTGGCTGCGAGGTCACGGAGCATTTTCTCCGCGTTGGGAATGGAGGCGTGGCGGAATCCCACCGACGCGCCGACGACGAGGATCTTCTTGGGCTCGGCGGCGAAGGCGAGGGCAGGCAGGGCGGCCAAGGCCGCGAGGACGAGGTGACGAATTTTCATGGGTAACTTTGGTTTATTGAGACTACGCAGCGGGTGCGAGGGGCGGAGGCGCCGGATAGCGCAGGTCGGGGTAACTCCATTCCATCGATCCGGGCCTGCAAACGGGGTTGCCGGCCGGTGTCGGAATTTGTGATCAACGGGCCATCGGACGTCCAGTTCGATTGATCCTTGCCAGCTCGGTTGCGCTGGCACCCATGTAGTAAGGTCTGGCCCCAAAGTTCTAGAGCTTTTGCAAGCGTAGTGTAATCTGAAACCTAGCGCACCTTCCCAGCCCCAACCCCACATCCTCATGTCCCGCGTTTCACTTTGTGCTTTAACCGGAATTATTCTGCTCGGCGCCACGCTGGCCGCGCAGACGCCGCCCACGGCTCCTGCTGCCGGTCCAGTCCAGACTCAAGCTGGTCCCGGACGAGGCGGTGCGGCAGCCGGTGGTGGCGGCGGTGCTGGGCGCGGGGCCGCGGGTGCCCCGGCGGCGAACGCGTTGGTGGCCCCGATGCTGGCGCAGGGCGACAAGGATGGCGACGGGACCTTGAATCGGGTTGAGATCTCGGCGTTGGCAGCGGCTTGGTTCGACGCGCTTGATCCCCAGAAAACGGGCACGATCACGCAGGCTGAATTCACGACGCGCCTTCCGGCGGTGCTGGCGGGCCAGCCGGCGGCAAACGCCGTGGCCGCGCCAGTCGGCGGTGCCCGTGGCGGCGGAGGCGGCGGAGGCCGCGGGGGGGCCGGAGGCGGCCCGGCTCTCGGATTGTTTGTGAGTGTCGACGCAACCGGGGACGGCGCTCTGTCCCGCGAGGAGTTCACGAATTTCTTCGCCAAATGGTTTTCGGCTTGGGACCTCGCCGGCACGGGTCGGCTCAGCCAGGAGGCTTTAAACGCGGGTCTCACCGCAACCCTCCCGCCGGCCGGCTCTGAAACCGCGGACTTCCTGAAGCGCCCGTCGGTCCTGCGCCAATCCCCGGAGGCTGAACAGAAACTTTTCCTCCTGCCCCCCGGTTACAAAATTGACCCGGTCCTCGCGGATCCGGACATCCAAGACCCGGTTGGGATCTCTTTCGACGGCAATGGCCGGATGTACGTGCTGGAAATGCGCTCCTACATGCGCGACGTCGACGGCTCCAACTCGCGCGAGCCGATCAGCCGGATCAGCCGCTGGGAAAGCACGAAGGGCGATGGAGTTTACGACAAGCACACGGTTTTCATCGACAATCTCGTGCTCCCGCGCGTCGCGCACCCGCTCGGCAAGGACAGCCTCCTCGTGATCGAGACCGACGACTACGACCTCTACAAGTATACCGACACCAACGGTGACGGGGTGGCGGACAAGAAGGAGCTCTTTTACGCCGGCTTCGGCCGCCGGACGAACATGGAGTGGCAGCCCGGCGGTAGTCTCGTCACTGCCTTGGACAACTGGATGTACTCCAGCTATAATCCGTTCCGTCTGCGCATCGCCGCCGACGGCAAGGTCATCCGCGAGGAGACAGCCGTGAACGGCGGACAGTGGAGCACCACGCAGGACAACTACGGCAAAACCTGGTTTGTGGACGGCGGCACGGAGATCGGGCCGGTCAACATCCAGCAGCCTATTGTGTACGGAGCCTTCAACGTGGACGATAATTTTGAGCCGGGCTTCCAGATTCCCTGGGGCGCCCCGATCCTGCTCGCGGACATGCAAGGCGGCATGAACCGCGTGCGCTTGCCTGACGGCTCGCTCAATCATTTCACGGCGGCCACCGGCCCCGAGATTTACCGCGGGCACACCCTGCCGACGGATGCAGTCGGCGACCTGTTCTTTGCCGAGCCAGTCGGCCGGATCGTGCGGCGCGCCAAGGTCGTCGTCACCGACGGCGTGACCCAGCTTCAGAACGCCTACCCGAAATCGGAATTCATCCGCACCACGGATCCGCTTTTCCGCCCGGTTAACGTCGCGAACGGTCCCGACGGCAGCCTCTACATCATGGATATGTACACGGGTATCATCCAAGACGCGCAGTTCACCGGCCAGGGATCCTATCTCCGCCGCAAGGCGCAGCAGTACGACCTCGACAAGGTCGCCAATTACGGCCGCGTCTGGCGGGTGAGCAACGAGGCGAAGACACCTGATTTCACCCAGCCGAGAATGTTGGACGAAACACCGGCGCAGCTCGTCGCTCATCTCGATCATCCCAACGGCTGGTGGCGCGATACCGCGCAGGAACTGCTCGTGCTCAAACAGGACAAGTCAGTCGTCCCGGCCCTGACCAACATGCTGCGCAGCTCCGCCAACCAGCTCGGCCGGATCCATGCGCTGTGGACCTTGGAAGGTCTGCAGTCGCTGACGCCTGCATTGGTTCGCGAGGCGATGAAGAATTCGGACGCGCAGATTCGGATCCAGGCCATCCGCGCCAGCGAGACCCTCTACAAGGCAGGCGACAAGTCGTTCGCGGAGGATTACCGCGCGCTGGCCAAGGATGCCGACGTGAACGTGGTGATCCAAGCCATGCTGACGGCGAACCTGCTGCAGATTCCCGAAAGTACGGCCCTGATTCGGGCCACGCTGGCGAGCTCGAGTTCTCGCGGTATCAGGGAAATCGGCAACCAACTGCTCACGCCCGGTCGTTCCATGGGACAGCCCGCCTCAAATGATCAGAGCGTCGCGGTCCTCAACCTGACGATCGAACAGCGCCGCGCCATGACGCAGGGCCAGCAGGTCTATCGTGAAATCTGCTTTTCCTGCCACGGCACCGACGGTAAGGGCTCGCCGCTGGCCGGCGCAGCCGCGGGCGTGACGCTCGCTCCCGCACTAGCGCAATCGGCCCGGGTCACGGCCCACCGCGACTATGTCATCAATGTGTTGCTCAAGGGCCTGACCGGCGAAATCGATGGCAAGGTTTTCAATGGCGGTGCGGTCATGGTGCCAATGGGCGCCAACCCCGACGATTGGATCGCAAATGTGGCCTCCTTTGTGCGGAACAGCTTTGGCAACACCGCTCCCTTCGTTACCGCCGAGCAAGTGGCCGCCGTGCGCGCGGCTACGGCCAATCGATCGGCGCCCTGGACCTTGGCTGAGCTTGAGTCACAGGTCCCCGCGCTGCTGGCGAACCAAGCCGATTGGAAGGCGACGGCCAGCGTGAACGCGGCGGCCGCCGTCAATGCCCTGGAAGGCGCGGCACCGGTTGCGACTGCAGTGCCGGCGGTGGCAACCGCGGCGGCTCCGGCCCGGGGCGGGGCAGGAGGCGGCCGCGGTGGCGCGGCGGCCCCGGTCGTGCGTTGGGACACCGGCAGCGGCCAGCAAGCCGGTATGTGGTTCCAAATCGAACTGCCGCAACCGGCCAATGTCACCGAGATCCAACTCGACACGATGGCCACCGGTGGCCGCGCCGGCGGTGGTCGCGGAGCCGCGGCGGTTGCAGGCCCATCCCAGTATCAGGTGCAGGTCTCAACTGACGGCACGACGTGGAGCGCCCCGGTGGCTCAAGGCTCCGGCCAGACGCCGACGACCACGATTCCCTTCAAGCCGGTCCAAGCGAAATTCATCCGCGTCACGCAAACCGCTTCCGATGCGGCTGCCCCCATCTGGGCGGTCCAGCGGGTGCGGATTTATGCCCGGCCCTGATTGCTCGCCGTTACGTTTCTCCTCTAATTTACCAGCCCACCCCATGAAAAAGACCCTGCTCCTATCACTCGTCCTCGCCCTTGCGAGTTCGATACCCGCTGCTGAGCCCAAGCGCCTGTTGCTCGTCACCGTTACCTCCGGCTTTGTCCACGCTGCGATTCCCATCTCGGAACAAATGGTCCGCGACATGGCCAAGGCCTCTGGCGGCGAGTTCACGATCATCTCGACCTCGGACAGCCCGAACTACCCGGGAGCCGAGTACAAGGCGACGATCGATGCGCGCGATGCGCGGATCCCGCGCGAAGGCGCGCCCGACAACCGCCTTTCCGCGGCTCAAATTCAGGCGAACCTCGCGAACGGCGGGGCGGCGGCGGGGCGGGCGGGCGGTGGCGGCCGTGGTGCCGCTGCTCCTGCGGCATTTCCCGGCCAGGCCACCGGAGCCAGCACCACGCAGCAAGCTGCGCTCACCGCACTCGGCCAACCCATCATTCCTCTGGTCACAAAGGTGGCCGACGCGCGCACGGCATTGGGCGCTGCTTCCTTGGCCGGCCCCGGGCCGGGAACGGCGGGCGACATCAAGGCCAAGGCTGACGCCCTCGCGGCTGCCGAGCAGGCGCTGGCCACGGCGCGGGCCGATGCCCTCGCCAAGATCCAGTCCTCTCCCGATCGCCTTTCCGCGGCCCAGATGCTTGCCCTGTCGGGCACGGCCCCGGCCGGCGGTCGCGGTGGTCGCGGCGGCGCCCCGGCCGCTCCGGCGGCCGGCATGACCCTCGCGGAGAAAAATGCGGCGGTCCTGAAGGAATATCTCAGCCCCGAGGTGCTGAAGAACTATGATGCCGTGGCTTTCCTCAGCACGGTGGGCGAGCTGCCGCTTCCCGACCGGGACGCCTTCTTCAAGTGGGTGGCCGACGGGCACGGTTTCATCGGTATCCATGCCGCGTCGGACGGGCTGCACATGACCCCGGAGTACATCAAGATGCTCGGAGGCGAGTTTTCCGGTCACGGTTCCCACTCGGAGGTTGCGGTCGTCAATCTCGATCCAACTTCGCCACTGACGGCCGGCTGGAAGAATGGCATCATGATCACCGAGGAGTGGTACAACTTCAAAAACTACGATCGCAGCCAGGTCCATGTGTTGCTCGCGATGGAGTCCCAGCCGAACAGCGGCGCCCCGGGTCACTATCCGATTTCCTGGATCAAACCCTACGGCACGGGCCGCGTCTTCTACACCTCGCTGGGTCACCGCGACGACGTGCTCGATCCGAAGGCCGACATCGGCGACGCCGAGTTCAAGGTGCGTTACAACCCGCCGGCGACGGCCCTGATGGTGCAGCAGCACATCCTGACCGGCATTCGCTACGCGCTCGGCCTCATCAAGGCTGACGACGCGATCGGCACCCGCTGATCACGGTGAATTCATGGTAGTGTCCGCACCCGTTGCTGGCACCGCCTGATCCAGGTACAAAGGCCGACCTTGGGGTCGGCCTTTCTTTGGGGCGTGAGCATGGGGCCGGGGTGAAGTAGCCTCGGTATTGCCGAGGCGGCGTGCGGGCGCCGGGCCCAAGGGCTTTCAGCCAGCCTCGCCGCGAAAGCTTGGCTTGGCTTCCCCTTGCGCGCCGGAAATCATTTCCAAGCGGCGGGCCTCTGTTTTCAGTCCCGAAAAGTTCAACCCCTCCGTTCCCCATTCATGCAAGCGCTCGTCCTTGAAGAGAAACAACGCCTGAAGCTGCGCGATTTTTTGATTGAGGAGGCGCTGGGGCCGCAGGATGTGCGCATCCGCATCCGGACGGTGGGCGTGTGTGGCAGCGACGTGCACTACTATACTCATGGGGCCATCGGTCCGTTCGTGGTGCGCGAACCGATGATTCTGGGGCACGAGGCCGCGGGCGTCGTCGAGGAGGCAGGGGCGGCGGTGACCCACCTTCGCGTCGGCGATCGCGTGTGCATGGAACCGGGAATTCCGGATCCGTCCAGCCGCGCCACGCGGCTGGGCTTGTATAATCTCGACCCCGCCGTGCGGTTCTGGGCCACGCCACCGGTCCACGGTTGCCTGCGGCCTTCCGTGGTGCATCCCGCCGCCTTCACGTTTAAACTGCCGGACAACGTCACGTTCGCCGAGGGCGCCATGGTCGAGCCACTCGCCGTCGGCATGCATGCGGCCAACAAGGCGAAGATCAGCCCCGGCGATGTGGCGGTCGTGCTCGGCGCCGGCCCTATTGGAATGGTCACGGCCCTGGCCGCGCTCGCCGGCGGCTGCAGCCGGGTGTTCATGACAGATGTTCAGCAACCCAAGCTCGATCTTGCGGCCCGACTGCACCGCGCCATCACGCCCGTTAACGTGTCACGGGAAGATGTGAGTGCGTTGGTGCGCCAGACGACGGATGGGTGGGGCGCGGATCTTGTCTTCGAAGCCACCGGCAATTCCCGCGCGGTGGCGGGCGTGTTCGAGCCGCTCTGTCCCGGCGGGGCGGTGGTCTTCATCGGGATGCCCGGCGCGCCGGTGCCTCTCGACATCGTGGCCGCCCAGGTGAAGGAAGCCCGGATCGAGACCATCTTCCGCTATGCCCATGTCTATCCCCGTGCCCTCGCGCTGATGGGTGCGGGTCAGATTGATGTGAAGCCGCTGATCACCGATAGCTACGGCTTTGCGGATTCCGTGGCTGCCTTCGACTACGCCGTGGATCCCCGCCCGGAAAGCGTCAAAATCCAGATCGAACTCCCATGAATCTTTCGGATCCAAACCGGGTTTTGCCACAGAGGCACAGAGCTCACAGAGCCCAAGCCTCGTTGTTTTGGTTCCGGATCCAAGCCACGTGCCGCGCCGTAGCGTCAGCGAAGGCGGGTCCGAGCTCTGTGCCTCTGTGGCAAAAACAGGATCGAACAATTTAATCCATGAGCTCCACTCCGACATTCGCAGGCCAACGCATTCTCGTCACCGGTGCCGGCAAGGGCATTGGCCGGGAAATCGCCCTTCACCTGCACGCGCAGGGTGCCCGGGTGATTGCCGTCAGCCGCACGGAGGCGGACCTCGCGAGCCTGCAGGCTGAGACGGGTTGCTCGGTCATCGTGGCTGACTTGGCTGATCCGCTGGCGGCAGCTGAGGTTGTCCGGCAGGCGGGCGACGTCGATCTGCTCGTGAATAATGCCGGCATCTCGATTCCTGAACCGTTTCTGGAAACGAAGCCCGAGTCTTTCGACCAGACGATGGCGATCAATGTCCGGGCCGTACTTCTCCTGTCACAGCTCGTGGGCCGTGCGTGGATCGCCCGCGGCCACCACGGTGCCATCGTCAATCTCTCGAGTCAGGCTTCGCAGGCCGCCTTGCGCGACCATGCGGCGTACTGCGCGTCGAAGGGCGCCGTGGACATGCTAACGAAGGTGATGGCGCTTGAGCTCGGGCCGCACGGCATCCGGGTGAACGCGGTCAATCCCACGGTCACGCTCACCCCCATGGGCACGATGGTCTGGGGCGATCCAAAGAAGAGCGGCCCGATGCTCGCCAAGATCCCGCTCGGCCGTTTCGCCGAGCCCCGTGAAGTCGCGACCGTGGTGGCCTTCCTCCTCAGCGGAGACGCGGCGATGATTTCCGGTACAACACTGCCCGTGGACGGCGGATTCCTGGCGACCTGAGGGGCATGGTTCCCTGCAGTCGTTCATTCAGTAAAGACCGCGGCTCCAGATAGGGAGATGCGGCGCACACCGCCGGGTTGTTCTTGGCGGCCCATTGGGCATCTGCGCCGGTCGAGTGGGTGCGCGGCTTTCGTCAGAGCCTTGTGAGCCGCCGAGACCAAACCCCACTTTAGGCGAGAGGTGAACCGGGTGGGGATCGAACGTGACGGCAGACGTCCTGCCGGGCGCCAACGCGCATGGACGTGGCCATTAATCAGTCGCCATGCTGACTGAGACAATCAACTGCTTATTAGAGACGCCGAGCGAGGAAAGCATGGTTTGAGTGGAGTAGGCTTTGGCCAGCTGCGCTTGATCCGGGCTCCCTCCCGGGATTCTACCCCCCAGCCCAGCGAACTCACGCGATCAACCATGTCCATTGTTCAAGAGAAAATCCAGATTCCCGCCGGTCATTCCTTCCGCCTGCTGCGCTGGCGGGAGAATTTCCGCGATGTGGATGTGATCCTGTCGGCTGGCAAAAGACTACGGATCACCGGCGAGGGCGAACAATGGCATTATCATGAGGCCTGCGAGCTGCTGTACTTCGAAACGGGATCCGGCACCAGTTTCATTGGGGATCGGATCCAGGCGATCCAGGCCGGTGACGTCGTGTTGCTCGGCTCCAATCTTCCCCATTACTGGCATATGCGCGGGGCCTCTTCCGGTTGGCTGGTGCAATGGCACTGGGATCCGTCGCATCACGTCTGGGGGCTGCCGGAAACGGCGGTGCTTGATCCGCTCTACAAGGATGCGTCGCGCGGCATCCAGTTTTTTGACCGTGCCGCGGGCACGCTGGCGGCACAGCTGCTGGAACTGGCCGGCAGCGAAGGGCTGAGCCGCTTTGGCCTTTTACTCCGAATCCTAGCCACGGCCGCCAGCGCGTCCGAGCGCGAGCGGGTTTTGATTTCCCAGAGCTCGTTGTCTTTTGCCGTCGGCTCCCGTTATCAGGCGGCGATGCAGGCGGTGGTCCGGCATTTGTTCGAGAACTTTCGCCGGCAGATCCGCATGGGGGAGGTCCTCCGGGTGGCGAACATGAGCAAGCCGACCTTTAGTCGTGAATTCAAGGCGCACGCGGGCAAACCGCTCAGCACTTTTCTGCAGCAGATCCGGATGGAGGCGGTTTGCCACGAACTGGCGGGGACGGATCATCCGATCACCGAGATTGCGCTTAATAATGGATTCACCGAACTCTCGTTTTTCTATCAGGTGTTTCGTCGGGTCCATCGGTGCAATCCGATGGAATACCGCCGGCGGCAAAGGACGGCAGGGCCCGTGACACAACCGGTGAAGCCCGTCGCGGCCGGCCCCAAGACCAAGTCCCGCCGGCGCTGAGACATTCCGCCAGTATTCCGAGACCAAAGCCATAGCGGCTAAGGTTTGGAACTGGCACACTGTCGGTTCTCCCCCCACTGCAGCGCGGCTTTCGGTTGCGGTGCGGCTCATTTCAACTGATGTCCGTCGCTCGGGCTGGACGGCCGTACTTTTTTCCCTGAACCTTTAACTTCGATTCTTATGAAGAAATCCCCTTCCGACCATTTCCGCGGCATCAGCCCCATTGCCTTCGAGGGCAGGAGCTCCAGCAATCCCCTCGCGTTCCGGCACTATAATCCGGATGAGGTGATCGAGGGGAAGACGATGAGCGCGCACATGCGCTTCTCGATCGCCTACTGGCACAGCTTCCGCGGCACGGGCGGTGATCCTTTCGGCCCAGGTACGATTCAGCGGCCGTGGGAGAAGGGGAGTGATCCGGTCTCGGTGGCCAAGAACCGCCTCGATGCCGGTTTCGAGTTTTTCCAAAAGATCCGCGCGCCGTTCTGGTGCTTCCATGACCGCGACATCGCCCCCGAGGGCAAGTCACTTGCCGAGACGAACAAGCATCTCGACAAGGTCGTCGCCCACGCGAAGGCCCTGCAGAAGGCCACCGGCGTGAAGCTCCTCTGGGGCACCGCCAATCTCTTCTCGAACCCGCGCTACATGTGCGGCGCGGCCACGAATCCTGACGCCCAGGTCTTTGCCTACGCCGCGGCGCAGGTGAAGAAGGCCATGGATGTGACCCTCGAGCTCGGCGGTGAGAACTACGTCTTCTGGGGCGGTCGCGAGGGTTACGAGACCCTGCTCAACACCGACCTCAAGCGGGAGCAGGAGCATCTGGCCGCCTTCCTCCACATGGCCGTCGATTACGCCAAGCAGATTGGCTTCAAGGGCCAGTTCCTGATTGAGCCGAAGCCGAAGGAGCCGACCAAGCACCAATACGACTTCGATGTCGCCAGCGGCATCGCCTTTCTCCGCACGTTTGGTCTCGAGAAGCACTTCAAGTTCAACATCGAGACCAACCACGCCACGCTCGCTGGCCACACGTTCCAGCATGAGATCGAGACCGCGGCCGCCGCGGGGATGCTCGGCTCGATCGACGCCAACACCGGCGACCTGCTGCTCGGCTGGGACACCGACCAGTTCAACACCGATGTCCGCGAGCTCACCCTCGCGATGCTCTCGATCCTGAAGGCCGGCGGTCTCGGCTCCGGCGGCTTCAACTTCGACGCCAAGCTGCGCCGTCCGTCGATCGACCCCGAGGACCTCTTCCACGCCCACATCGGCGGCATGGATGCCTACGCCCTCAGCTTTAAGATCGCCCGCCGGATCATCGCCGACGGCAAACTCGACCGTTTCGTCGCCGACCGCTACTCGAGCTTTGATTCCGGCTTCGGCCGCGACATCGAGCGGAAGAAGGTGGGTTTCCGCGAGCTCGACGCCCTGGTGCAGAAACTCGGCGAACCGAAGCCCCGCTCCGGCAAGCAGGAGTATTTGGAGAACCTCCTCGCTCGGTACCTCCACTGAGTTTTTGCCCACGAAACACACGAAAGACACGAAAACCTGACGAGGCCTCTGGAGGATTAATCCCTTTAGTGTTTTTCGTGTGTTTCGTGGGCATCCTTCCGAAACTGATCCTATGAGTATTTTCCTCGGCATCGATTCCGGCACGCAGGGCGTCAAGGCGGTGGCACTCGACCTGGATTCCGGTCGCGTCATCGCCGAGGCCCGCGCGCCGCACCGGCTCATCGCCGGACTTCCCGCCGGTCATATGGAGCAGGATCCGGCTGACTGGATCACCGCCTTGGACCGGGTCCTGCGCGACGTCTGCGCGCAGATCGACCGTAGTCGCGTGCGCGGCATCGGCGTGTCGGGCCAGCAGCATGGTTTCGTGCCGCTTGACGCCCAGCAGAAGGTCATCCGACCGGCGAAGCTCTGGTGCGATACCAGCACGACGGTCGAATGCGCGTTGATCACCGCCAAACTCGGCGGGCTGAAGGGGGCCGTTCGCCAGACCGGCAACGCGATCCTGCCCGGTTACACCGCGCCCAAGATCCTCTGGCTGAAACGTCACGAGCCGGCCAACTACCGTAGGCTGCGCCACGTCCTGCTCCCCCACGACTACCTCAATTTCCATCTTACCGGACGTCTCTCCATGGAAGCGGGTGACGCTTCAGGCACGGCGCTGTTTGATGTCCGCCGTCGCACGTGGTCCCGGGCGGCCATCAATGCCATCGACCCGAAGCTTGCCGACTGGCTGCCGCCGTTGATCGAGTCGCATGCTTCCGCCGGACTCCTGCGGCTCGAACTCGCAGCGCGCTACGGGCTGCGTCCGGAGGTTTTTGTCAGCGCCGGGGGAGGGGACAACATGATGGGCGCGATCGGCACGGGTAACGTGCAGCCCGGCGTCGTGACCGCCAGCCTCGGCACGAGTGGCACGATCTACGCCCATGCGGCCAAGCCGGTCGTGGATCCGATCGGCGAGATCGCCGCGTTCTGCGATTCGACCGGCGGCTGGCTCCCGTTGCTCTGCACGATGAACGTCACAACCGTGACCGAGGCCGTGCGCGGCCTGCTCGAACTCGATCATACGGCTCTGGATAGTGCGGTCGCCGGTGTTCCGGCCGGTGCGAATGGTTTGTCCTTCCTCCCTTATCTGGCGGGCGAGCGGACGCCGAATGTACCGAACGGCACGGGCGTACTCTTCGGCCTGACCGGCCGGACCCTATCCGAAGGCCATCTCGCGCGCGCCGCCATGGAAGGGGTGGCCCTCGGCCTCAACTTCGGCCTGCGCCGGCTCAATCAACTCGGGGTTCGCCCCAAGGAGATCCGCCTGACCGGCGGTGGCTCCAAGTCCCGCGCCTGGCGCCAGATCATGGCCGACGTCTTCGAGGTGCCCGTGGTCGCGATGCAGCAGGATGAAGGCGCCGCCCTGGGTGGCGCGCTGCAGGCCGCGTGGTGTGTTTCCGGGATCGACGGCCGACGCGCCTCGCTCGCGAAGCTGGCCGGCCGCGTCGTGGCCTTGGACCCCAAGACCCGCTGCGAACCCCGCAAGGCCAACGCCTCCGTCTATCGCGAACTACAGGGGATCCACGACGAGCTGAGCGTCACGCTCCGCCCGCTCTTCGACCGCCACCGCAAGCTGGTCACGGGGTAGGGCTGAGGCGGTGCCTCAGCCGCGACTGTGGACTGAGAAGCTCAACGAGCGAAGCAGGCTGATTCCCAAACCGATTTTCGCCACAGAGGCACAGAGCTCACAGAGCCCAAGCCTCGTCGTTCTTTAACCACGGATTTCACGGATCGCACGGATTGGGTTCCGAACCCAAACCATCCGTGTAATCTGTCTATTCCGTGGTTAAAACGGTTCGAGAGATCGTTCTCTGTGAGCTCTGTGCCTCTGTGGCTAAACATCCGGGTGACTTGGTCCCGATCCCAATCCGGTTTTATCCGTGTAATCAGCGGTTAAAACAATCCGATTGCCTCACTGCAGACGCACCGGTTTTCTCCGCGGTTCCACGCACGACCATGCCTGAAATCTCCAAGAGCTACGAATCCCACGACGTCGAGAAGCGCTGGTATGCCGCCTGGCTGGCGGCGAAGTGCTTCCGCGCCGACCCCAAGCCGGGTCAGGAGACGCATACGATCGTCATCCCGCCGCCGAACGTCACCGGCATCCTGCACATGGGCCACGTGCTCAATAACACGCTGCAGGACGTGCTCACGCGCCGCGCCCGCCTCGAGGGCAAGGCCGCCTGCTGGATCCCCGGCACCGACCACGCCGGCATCGCGACCCAGACGATGGTCGAGAAGCACCTCAAGAAGACCGAGGGCAAGGGCCGCCGCGACCTCGGTCGCGAGGAATTCCTGAAGCGCGTCTGGAGCTGGCGCACCGAGAAGGGCGACATGATCCTGCAGCAGCTCCGTGAGCTCGGCTGCTCCTGCGACTGGGATCGCACCGCCTTCACCATGGACCCGGGCTACAGCCGGGCGGTGCTGACCTCGTTCGTGAAACTCTTTGAGGACGGCCGGATCTACCGCGGCAAGCGCATGGTGAACTGGTGCCCGGCCTCGCTCACGGCGCTCTCCGACGAGGAAGTCGAGATGCGCCCCACCAACGGTTTCATCTACAAGCTCAGGTACGAGCTGGTGGAACCCGCCGGCGGCCTGACTCACCTCACGGTTGAGACAACTCGCCCCGAGACCATCCCGGCCGATGTCGCCCTCGCGGTGCATCCCGACGACGAGCGTTATCGGGCCCTCATCGGCAAGAAGGTCTGGCGTCCGCTTGGCGCGCGCGAGGCGCTGCCCATCGTGGCCGACACCGCGGTGGACCCGGTCTTCGCCGCCGGCGTGCTCAAGGTCACGCCCGCCCACGACAAAGTGGATTTCGAGATCGGCCAGCGTCACCACCTCCCGGTGATCGAGTCGATCAACCCCGACGGCACGATGAACGATGCCGCCGGTCCCGACCTCGCCGGCATGGAGCGTTTTGCCGCCCGCAAGAAGGCCTCCGCGCTGCTCAAGGAGAGCGGATCCCTGATCGAGGAGAAGGCCTACGAGAACAATGTCGGCTACTCCCAGCGCGCCGGCGTGCCGATCGAGCCGCGGCTGATGCAGCAGTGGTGGCTCCGTTATCCGCGCGTCGAGGAGGCCAAGCAGGTCGTGCGCGACGGCTTGATCCAGTTTCATCCCGAGCGCTGGTCAAAGGTTTACCTCAACTGGCTGGAGAACATCCAGGACTGGTGCATCAGCCGCCAGCTCTGGTGGGGTCACCGCATCCCGGTCTGGTACCGCAAGGGCGTCGACCGCGAGCACCTCACCGAGGCCGACCTCCGCGACCCGGCGAAGATCCACGTGTCGCTTGACGGGCCGCCCGACCCGCAGAACTGGGACCAGGAGGACGACGTCCTCGACACCTGGGCCTCCTCCTGGCTCTGGCCTTTCGCCACGCTCGGCTGGCCCGATGCGTCCGCCCAAAAGCAGGCCGCCTACCAGGCTCTGTACCCGACGACCACGCTCGCAACCGGCGCCGACATCATCTTCTTCTGGGTGGCCCGCATGATCATGGCGGGGTTGGAATTCACCGGTGGTGAATCCCAAGCTGGGAGCAAGGAGCAAGGAGCAGGGAGCAGGGGATCGGGGGACAAGTCCTCCAGCCTCCCAGCTCGCAGCTCCCAGCTCGACCAAGCGGAGCTACGTCGCCGGATTCCGTTCAAGCACGTTTATTTCAACGGCATCGTGCGCGATAAACAGGGCCGGAAGATGTCGAAGACTCTCGGGAATTCGCCGGACCCGCTCGACCTGATCGCGAAGTACGGCGCCGACGGCCTCCGCTTCGGCCTGCTCCAGATCGCGCCGCTTGGGCAGGACGTAAAGTTCGACGAGGACCGCGTCGAGGTCGGCAAAAACTTCTGCAACAAGCTCTGGAACGCCGCGCGCTTCCGCCAGATGAGCGGCCCGGCGGGTGACAATCTCGCGCTGGCGTCGATCCTCGCCCGGCTCGATCCGACGAAGATCGACGATGACGACCACGCGCTGCTCGCGGCGCTGGTGGACACGATGGCGGTCCTCGAGAAAAGCTTCGTGGGCTTCGAGTTCGCGGCGGCAACGCAGAAACTCTACGGATTTTTCTGGAACGACTTTTGCGACTGGTACGTCGAGGTGGCCAAGAGCCGCGTGCAGGATCCCACCGCGCAGGCCCACGTGCTTGCGATGCAGGACCTGGTCATCCGTGAGTTCCTCCTCCTCTTCGAGCCCTTCGCCCCGTTCATCACGGAAGAACTCTGGCACCTGCTCGGCTACGGCGCCGAGGGCAGCTTCGTGCAGGAGACGCGGATCGACACGGTGGTCTCGTTCACGGCCGCGCTCGCCGAGCGCGGGGTGAGGGTGGATTCCGCGGCCTCGGCCCGCGTCGAGAAGCTCAAGGAGCTGACGTCCTTCGCCCGCCAGCTGAAGGCGGACCAACTCGCGGCGCAGAAGCGCGACGTGACGTTCCTCGTGCTCGGCGGCGACCCCGAGTGGGGCATCGTCCAGACCAATCTCTCCAAGCTCCTGCGTCTCGTGGGTGCGGCGACGATCGAGCGCACGACCGGCAAGCCGGCGCTGCCGGCGATCGTGACGCCCCTCGGCACGCTCTTCCTCGACACCGGAGTGAAGGTCGATCCGGCCGCGGAGAAGACCCGACTCACCAAGGAACTCGAGGCGATCACCAAGCACATCACTGGCACCGAGGCCCGGCTCAGCAACGAGGCATTCGTGAGCAAGGCCCCTCCGGCCGTGCTTGACGGCGCCCGCAAGCAACTGTCCGACCAGAAGGCCAAGCGCGATGAGCTGCAGCGTCTGCTGCAGGCGCTGGGCTGACCGCATCCGGTAGGGCGCGCGACTCCGTTGCCGCCGTGATTTCAGAGGTAGGGCGGAGGCGGGGCCTCCGCCGCGATGAATCTGCCGATCCCGGCTGAAGCACCGCTTCAGCCCTACCTCGATCCCGATCCATTTTGACCGCAGAATTCCGAGGCAGGCCTGAGGTGTCACCTCAGCCGCGATAATTCCGAATTTTTTGCCACAGAGGCACAGAGCGCGCAGAGAACGATCGCTCGAACCATTTTAACCGCGGATTACACAGATTACACGGATGGTTTAGGGTCCGGAACTCAATCCGTGTAATCCGTGGTTAAAAAACAACGAGGCTTGGGCTCTGTGAGCTCTATGCCTCTGTGGCAAAACCGCCTTGGAAACCCGATCGATTTGAAGGAAAACGGCGCCGCACGATCCCATGTCTTCGATACTGCGGGCAACCGCGTCGAATGGATCGAGGCAGTCGGCTAAAGGGTTTTCCAGTTCAGGAAGACGCGCAGGTCGATCATGTCGATCGCGGCGTGGCGGTCGTCGGTCCAGATCAGATTGGGTTCCGGGCTGCCCGCAGGCGGCACGGAGAACGTCCGGGTCACCCGGCCACTGTCCTCCGTTTCGGGATAAACGGACTTGAATGCGGCCCTGAGATCCGCCGGCGGGACGATGACGTATTCGGTGTCGCTGGGATCCCAGTCGGCGTTCACCCCAGCGGCGGCGATATGGGTGGTGACGCCGATGGCCTGCCGGCCGGCCGCGAGCGCCGTATTGAGTAGCACGGGGAACGGATGGCCGTAGCGGCCGGACACATGAATCACGAGCGTGCCCTTGCGGACCTCCAGTCGCGCAAAGTAGGTCCGCAGTGCCTCCACGGTCACCAGATGCGGCGGCACGCTGTCCCCGGAAAAAGCGTCCACCACGATCACGTCGTAGTCGTCCGTCGAGGCGGCCAGCCCGCGGCGTCCGTCAGCCGCGATGACCTCCACTTTCGCCGCGGAGTCCTTGAGGTAGGTGAACGTGCTGTTCGCGATTTGGATCACCTTGGGATCGATGTCCCAGAAACGCATCTCATCCCCCTGCCGCCCGTAGGCCGCGAGTGTGCCGGAGCCCAGGCCGATCACCCCGATCCGCATCGCCGGGCGGCCGCGGCCCAGTTGGAGAATTGTCCGACCCGCTCCGCCGGATTCGGTGTAGTATTGGGTGGGCCGGCGCGCGGAGACCTGGTCCACATGGAGCTGGGTGCCGTGGACGGTGGAGGCGCTCACCAGTTCCGCGCGGGACTGGCCGTTGGTGGAGCTGGTCCGGACCAACATGTGCCCATACTCGTTCCGCATGTGCTGCATCTCCATGTTCAGGCCATCGAGCACCAGCATCCGCAGCCAGAGGCCGGCCAGCGGCACGACTGTGAGCAAGGCCGCCAGCAGCTGCGCCTTGGGTTCGCGGCGCGCCACGAGGACGGCTACGGCACCCAGAAGCAGGAGAGCGCTCGACAGCATGAACTCGACCGGCAGGGCAAACACGTACGGCAGGACAAAGCTGAGCAGCAGTCCGCCAGCCACTCCGCCGACGCCGAGCGCGAGGTAGAAACGGTCGAAACGTACGGCCGGTCGCAGGCGATAGAGCAGCGCATTGCCGATGAGGCAGGCGCTCGCCACGGTGAGGATCAGAAAATAAAAGCCCGCCCCGGCAAGTGGTACGGACGTGGGGCCTTTGCAAAACATGAAGCCCGTCAGCCCGACGATGAGGCTCAAGGTTGCCGCCGTCGTCATCCCGTCCCGCCATCTCCCGGAAAAAACAATGGTGAAGCTGAGGAGATAAGCTCCGAACGGTCCCACCCAAACCAGCGGCGACGACCCCAATTCCGCCGCGAGCAAGTCGGTCGCGCCCAACATGCACACGCAGGTCAGAAGGCTCAGGCCCACCCATGACAACTGGGTTAGCAGCGGCGTCACCTCGCCATCCTGGGACGCGGTAGCAGCGGCTTCGGCGGTCGCGGCTGAGTCCCCGTCTCCGAGCACCGAACTCCCATTTCCCAATCCGTCCCTGCCAAGTGCGACCGCACCGCCGATCAAGGCGGTCAGCAGGGCAATGCCTGCGTGGATGATCCACCGCTGCGCCCCGAGGCCGATGGCTGGCTCGATGAGGAAGGGGTAGGAAACCAGCCCAATGAGACTGCCGAGGTTCGAGATGGCGTAGAGGTAATAGGGGACCGGTTCGCCCCTCCGGCGGAGCCACCCGTGCATCAGGGGGGAGACGCTGAAGAGCAGCATGATCGCCGGGAGGGAGTTGAAGCCGAGAATCCAAATGATCCGCAGGATGCCGCCGGAGGCGGAGTCCAGACCCGGCAGACGGAAGGTGACGAGGGCCAGTCCGGCGAGGGCCAAAGTCGCCCGGCGCTGGAATCGGAGCGGTCGGGTCAGGAGCCAGGTGGCCCAACCGTACCCGAGCAGCAAAGCCAATTGAAAGTAAACCATGGTGCCCAGCCAGGTTCCCGCCGAGCCGCCGTAGATCGGCAGCAGTCGTTTGCCCATCATCGGCTGGACCGCAAAGGACAACATCGCGGCCAGCGGCACCGCGCAGGTCATGAGAAGCGCCGCAGGCGAGCGGCGAGGGGAGGAGGTCGTCATGGGGACTAGCGCCCCGGAGGATTTGCAGCGCTCGCCCGCTGGGCCAGCTCTTTCGCCGTCACGCCGGCTCCGACCGGTCGACCGAGCTCTGTGTGAGTGGTGTCCTCATTCGGTAGGGCGGCGACTCCGTCACCGCCGGGCCCTACACCAGAACTGCGAATGTACCCCGAGGTCTGCCCGGCGCGGAACGGAGTCCACGCCCTACCACCGGGAAACTTCCTCAAAAAATGACCCGGTCTTGAGCCCGCTCACTGCGGGGCGAGGGCACCGTACCAGTAGGCGGCGGTCACTCCGCCATCCATCAGGAAGTCACTTCCGGTGATGAAGCCCCCGTCCGGGCCCATGAGCAGAGCGGCAACGTTACCCACCTCATCGGGCGTGCCGGCGCGGCCGGCCGCGGATGCCTCGATCATGCGCCGGTAGCCAGCCCCGCGCGGCCCGGCGAGTTCGTCGCGGGCCAGGGGCGTGATGATGATGCCCGGGCTGATGGTGTTGATTCGGGCGCCGCGTTTGCCCCAGCGGACCGCCTCGGCCATCACCCGCAGGGAGTTGCCGCGTTTTGAGATTTGGTACGCGTGCAGCGAGTCCGTCACGTGGTCGGGCTGGAGGAAAGGGAGGCCGAGCAGCTCTTCCACGGGGGTTGTGGCCAACGTCTTGTTCTGTTCGACGGTCAGCGGGGGCAGGCGATGCCCGGACTGCGACGCTATCACCACACCGGCCCCACCGCTGGCCATCACGCTGCCGAATTCCTCCAGCACGAGCGCCGTGCCGTAGAGATCGACTTTCAGGATCGTGGCCGGCGAGGCCTGGCTCGGCGAGACCCCGGCGGCATGGATCAGCCCGGTGACTTCCCCGAGACCGGTGGCGGTTGCCATGAGCGCACGCACGGACTCGCGTGAGGAAACGTCGACCGTCGCGACACT
>CAIYFD010000226.1 GCA_903925425.1 uncultured Opitutia bacterium
CGCTGAGCGCGATCTCGGCCGACTGGAAGGAGTCTCGCCCGAGCCGCCACTGCCGGAAATCGATCCAATTGATGTCTTCCTGGAGAAACTCGCCCTTGATCATGGACTCGCGGATCGCCTCGGCCTCGGCCTCGAGTGCGATGAGGCGCGGGGTCTGCTCCGTGGCAAACCCGGTGAGCTCGCGCTGGCGGGTGAGGGCGTCGGAGTTGCGGAGCGCATCGAGCTTGTTGCGGAGCTCGTTCTGCTGGGTGAGCTTGGCGGCCAGATAGGCGTCGAGCCGCTGCTGCTGCTTGGCGGTGACATCGCCATTGGCTTCGCGGGCGGCGAGCGGGGCGTAGAATGGATCGTAGATGAAGTCGCCCATCTCGGGCGGGGTGCGCCGCCGGTTGTCGCGCGAGGGATCGAGGGCGACGATGGGACCCTCGAGCCGCGGGATGTCGGGCGGCACAAAAAGGGGAATGGATCGGAAGACCTCGTTGCCTCCCCCGGGGCCGCCCATGCTCATGCCGGGGGGCTGGGCCGGGGCGGGAGCGGCCGCCAAGAGCATCGCACCGGCGAACGCGAGCAGGCGGAATCGGGGACCGGGGGCGGCGGCGCTCATCGTCGCGAAGTGCGGCACGGGCGGCCCATTTTTCAACCCCAAACCCGGGTTTCCAACCGACGTGTTACGAGGCGGCCGGAACCGGCCGCGGATCTACTTCGCCAAGACGAGCAGCCGCTCGATGCCGTAGCCGAGCAGCGCGGTGGCGGGGATGGTGAGCACCCAGGCCCAGACGATGCGTTCGACGATGCCCCATTTGACCGCACTGAAGCGCTTGACCGCTCCCACGCCCATGATCGAGGTGGAGATGACGTGCGTGGTGGAGACGGGGATGCCGAGTCTCCCGGTGAAGAAAAGAATGGCCGCGGCGGTGGTTTCGGCGGCGAAGCCGTGCACCGGCTGCATCTTCACCATCTTGTGTCCCATGGTGCGGATGATGCGCCAGCCGCCGCCGGCAGTGCCGGCGGCCATGGTGATGGCGCAGGTCCAGATGATCCAGGAGGGGATCTCCTTGGCGTCGGTCACCCGCAGGAACCCGGCCCAGGCGGGCAGATCGCTGAGCGTTCCCTCCTGCGTGGCGGCGACGAGGGCGAGGGTGATGAGGCCCATGGTTTTCTGGGCGTCGTTGGTGCCGTGGCTCCAGCCCATGAAGCCGGCGCTGAGCAGCTGGGCTTTGCCGAAGACGAAGTTGACGACGCGCGGCGTGACCTTGCGCAGGATGATGGTCAGCAGAATCATCAGGAGCGCCCCGCCCAAGAAACCGATCACGGGGGAGCTGACCATGGGCATGACGACCTTGGGCCAGAGGCCGATGGCAGCGCCCTTGGCGTCAGTCTTGGCCCAGATCATGACCGCCCAATTCCCGTTGGCGGTGGCGAGGGCGGCGCCGCAGAGCCCGCCGATCAGGGCGTGACTCGAGCTCGAGGGCAGGCCGAGCCACCACGTGAAGATGTTCCAGATGATGCCGCCGCACAGGGCGGCGAGGATCGTGGTCGTGTTGACCGCCGTGGAGTCCACCAGGCCGCTGCTGATCGTCTTGGCTACGGCGGTGCCCATCAGGGCGCCGACGAGATTCCACGCCGCCGCCCAGACTACTGCCATCCGCGGCGTCAGCACCTTGGTGGAGACGACGGTGGCGATGGCGTTGGCTGTGTCGTGGAAGCCGTTGATGTACTCGAAAACGAGGGCGGCGAGCAGGACCAGCAGGATCAGGGTCATGGGGCGGGCGGCGTCCGACTCAGGAGCTCTTCAGGACGATCTGGACAACGATGTTGCCGGTGTCGCGGCAGCGGTCGACGACCCGTTCCACCATTTCGTAGAGTTCCTGCAGAAAGACGACTTGCTTCGCGTCGAAGGGGCCATGGTAGAGATCCTTGATCAGGCTGAGCATGATCTTGTCGGCTTCGCCCTCGGCGTATTGGAGCCGGTCCTGAGCCTCGCGGATCTTCTCCATGTTGGTGCCGCCGCGGAGCTGGCGGATCATGAAGACGACCTCGACGGCGGCCTTGTCGAGCAGCTCGGCCTGCCGGATGAAACCTTCCTGCGTAATGCGGCCCGGGTAGATGGAGAGGCGCTCGAC
>CAIYFD010000227.1 GCA_903925425.1 uncultured Opitutia bacterium
AGCAAGAGCTCCCGGTGCTGTCCTAGAAGAACCGTGTGATTAGTTTGTTTTTTTCTGCGCCGATCCCTGCCGGCTGGCCGCCCGGCTAGCGGGCCAGCGTCACCGCCATCAGGCCGATCACAACTTCGTTGGCGAGACTGCGGACGGTCAGTGACTGCAGGGTCTTCGCGGGGTCGAGCGCGAGTTCCAGCACGTTCGCGGCTCCGCCGGGAACGGTGGCACCCCTGCCCTTGAAGCTCGCCGGATCGAGCAAGCGCACCTGGCCGGTCTTCAGGTCCACGCGCGGCGGGATTGGCTCGGGCCGGCGGAACTGGAAGTCATCAATAAAATAGTCCTGATCGATCGGCCACCAGTTCACGGGGTTGTTGAGTGCCAGCCTCGCCGTCGTGCCGTCGGTGTAGGTCACGACAACCTCCCCGTTGTCCAGGCGGCTCTGCATCCAATAGGTCGAGCCCGCCATCAACAGGTAGGCGTGCGAGGCCCGGCCGGCCAGCGCGACCGTCGCCTCGTGCGGATAGTTTTCCCACCGGGAAGTAAAGAGGATGTTCTTCGTCTCGCCCGGCCCGGGCGTGGCGAAGGGCACGCCGTTCGGCAGGACAAAGCAGCCCGCCGCATCGCGCGCCGCTGACCTGAGTCCACGATCGTCGATTTCCGCCGTGGCGTTCACATGCCCGGCCCAGGCGCCGATGCCCTGCTTCGGCAGACCCAGAGAAACATAGGGCGAGCGGGGCGAGCGGTACTCATGCTTGAAGATCTGCGTGACGCGGTCGTTGAGCAGCGGGGTGAGATCGACCGGATCGAAACTCGCGGATGCCGCCAGCGACCGCGTCCAGTCCGTGACCGGGACCGCGGGAGCCGGAGGTGGCTGCACGTCAAGCGCCACCGGTTGCCACCATTCCAACGTGTCCTGACGCACCCGGACAAACACCGTGCGGGCGCCGGGTGTGCCCAGAATCTCACCATGGAAACCGTCGGGCAGCAGCGAGGCCTCGCCGAGCACGCCCTGGGTGTCCGCCACCCGCAGGGCTTTGAGTCCGGGCAGTTTGATGTCTGCGGTCGAACCCTGGACCACGGACACCGGTGCCGGCGGATGCTGGATCGGCTTGCCGTTCCAGTTGATCACAACCTCGAAGCTTGGCGCGATCGACGTGGTGAACACCACCAGGGGAGAACCCACGGCATCCTGAGGTTCGCCCCAGCTTTCGCCCCGGCCGTTGATGGTCACCGAGGAAATTCCCTCGCGCCGGAACGGCAGGACCAGGGTCAGCGACACCGGCTTCTCAAAATGCGGCTCGATGTAATAGGTGTCCGTGTCGCCCTGGCGGGTGAAGGAGAAGTCGACGTCCGGGTGATGCAACGACGCGCGATCCCACGACTCCGGAAACGCCGGTGAGACCCGCAGGTCGCCGGTGAAAAGGTTGGGCGCGAGGCCGAAAAGTCCCTCGATCACCGCGCGGGACAACACGCCGCCGCCGTCGGCGAAATCACGCTGCGATTCCCGCCGGTAGACATCGAGGTAGTCCATCGAGCCGACATTTCCCGGGCTGATGCCCAT
>CAIYFD010000228.1 GCA_903925425.1 uncultured Opitutia bacterium
CGGGTCAGCCCTGCCAATTCACTCCAGGCCGGACACTGCGAGGTCGGCCGGGTGCTCGATGCTGAACTTCAGCGTGATCTCGCGCTTGCCGCCGGGCTGAAGGTTGAACTCCCAAGCGAGGCCGCCGTTGGCCTCGCGGATGATTTCCTTCTTCACCTCGGGCGTGCCGATGTCGCGGTCGGCCGGCGTGATCATCTTCACGGCGATCTGCTCGTTGCGCGATTGCGGGACCGGCTCGCGGACCGTGATCTTCTCGGCGGTCTTCTTGTTGTTCGTGACGGTGACGACGTACTCGTAGGTGATGAGGCGCTTGCCGTTGGTGAGGCCGGTGTTCTCGGTGAAGCGGTTCACGACCCGGCGCTTGATCGCGATGCCGTCGTCGGCCCCGAGCGCGAGGTCGAACTTCTCGCCGGGCATGACGCTTTTGAGGCTGCCGGTCGCGACGAAGGTGTCGTCGAGGAACGTGTTCAAGGTGCCGGCGAGCAGCGGGAACTCGGTCGTGTTGGTGGCCTTGGCGGTGAGAAAGGCGGCCTCGCGCAGCTTTGGGGTGCTGTTGTACTCGAGGAGCGCGGCGAGGCCGTTGCCGTTGATCGCGACCTTCTGGGTCGTGTTGTTGGCGGGAATGGTCGCGGGAGCGGTGATCTTGAAGGTGGCGCTGGTGGCGCCTTGTTCGACGGAGGCCTGGGCAAAGGTGGCTTCTTGCAGGTCGGCTGCCCCGAGGGCGTCGCTGAACCCGCGATTGATCGTGGAGTACACCGCCCCGGGAGCGGCATTCGCCTTGGCGGCCATGGCAACCGGCCGGTTCACATCCACGATCCATGGCGCATACTCCGGCGCGGCGCCGCCGAGCGAGGGCCGGGCGGTGGAGAGCGTGAGGGCGACGTTGTTCCAGTCCTCGCCGGTGTTCTGCCGGACGACGCCGAAGTAGGAGAGTTCGACGGTGCGCGCCGCCGTGCGGAGACGGGCATCGTAGGCCGGCACCCAGGAGGCGTTCGGCACCGTGTAGCTGAGGGCGAGCTGCAAATTGCCGGCACTGGCGGCGTCGACGCGGACGGTGACGGTTTTCTGCGCGCGGTTGCCGGCGCCGCGGAGTTCGTTGAGCTGGCGCTGGATGGCGGTCTGGGCGGCGACGTGATCTTCCTTCTGCCGGTCGATGTCCTGGATCTCCTTCGCCCATTTGGTCGTGGCTTCCTCGGAGTAACCTTGGAGCTGACGCCATTCGTCGAGCGACGGGCGGGCCGGGGTCGTGCCGTTGGGAGCCGGGGCCGGCGCGGTGGTCGCAGCCGCGAGCATGCGGGCGACAAAGTTCTTCTGGTCGTTGACGATCGCCGCGCGGTCGTCGAGCACGCGGATCTGCCGCTGCACGGTCTTCAGGTCTTCCTCCAGTGAGCGGACGCGGTCGTTGGGCGTGAGCGGCACGAAGATCTGGCGGGCGGCGAGGTCGAGGATCGTGGCGGAGGCGGTGCCGCGGCCCGCGACCTGGAGGGAGTTGTCGCCGAGCGTCGCGGGCAGGCCCTCGAAGACGACCTCATGCGTGCCGGTGGTGAGGTCGACCGAGGCGGTGCGGGTCACCACGGCGCGGTCGGCGTAGACGGTGACGGCGGTGATGTTGGACTTGGCCGGGATCGTGGCCGCGAACGCGGACACAAAAGCGAACATTGCGAAGGCAGAAAGAATGAAGCGTTTCATGGGGAGTGGGAGGATGGATGCCGGGGCGGAATGGACCGACACTGATAAAACGCGCGCGTGTCGGATTTCTTGTGGGACGGTTCGAGCAAAACACCATTTTAGCGGACAGCACAGTTCGAAAACTTCATTCGCGGGCGGGCATTGGGGCGCAGAGGTGGGTCCGGTTGCGGTGGTTGGGTGTCGCTGGCTTCACCGAGGCCGGCGGATCGGCACCGGGGTTAACGACCCCGGCTCCAAATCGGCCGAACAAACTGACCGACTCACCGTAGGCTGTTTTCACGCTTCTCTTGCGGGAACACATGCCTCATTTCCCCGGATGCTCACGCATATGAAGAATCCGCTTCGTTCGCCGCGTTCGTTGTCCGTGGTCGTCATCGTTTTTCTGGCGCTGGCTGCGGCCTATTTCTATTTTGGCCGCGGCACGGCGCTCGACCTGACGGGAGTGGTGACCACCGACAGCGTGATCGTCAGTTCGGAAATCCCGGGACGGATCGAGCAGTTGCTCGTCCACGAGGGCGACACCGTGCAGGCCGGGCAGCTGGTGGCCACCATCCAGGCCGCCGAGCCGCAGGCGGACCTTTCCTTTTACGAGAACAGCGAGCATCAGGCCGCCGCGCTGGCCGCCCAGGCCGCCGCCGACCTGAAATACCAGGAGCAATTCTCCGAAAGCCAGATCCGCCTCGCCGGCGCCAACCTTGAGTCCGCCCGCTCCCAAGCCACCGCGGCCGCCGCGGATTTCGAGCAGGCCGCGACCTCCTTCCGCCGGGCCGAGGAACTGCATCGTTCCGGTGCCATCGCCAACGGGGACTACGATCTGGCGAAAAACACGCTGGCCGCCGTCACCGCCCGGCGCGACGCCGCGCTCACGCAGACCGCCGCCGCCGAGGCTACCCTCGGATCCGCCACCGCCGGCCGCAATCAAGTGGAGTCCCGCCGGGCGAGCGTGAAGGCCGCCAACGATCTCGCCGCCGCCGCCACGGCGCAGAAGGACAAGGCCCGCACCCGACTGGCCCGCACCGAGATCCGTGCCCCGTCCGCCGGGGTGGTCAATGTCCGCGCCGCCCGCCCCGGCGAGGTTGTCTCCGCTGGCCAGGCGATCGTCACGCTCGTCAATCCTGACGACCTCTGGGTCCGCCTCGACCTCGAGGAGAGCTCGCTCGATCGCGTCCGGATCGGCGACAAGGTCACCGTGCGCCTGCCTTCCGGCGCCACCCGCGAGGGCAATGTCTTCTACCGTGCCGTCGACGCCGACTACGCCACCCAGCGCGACGTCAGCCGGACCAAGCGCGATATCAAAACCTTCCAGCTCCGCGTCCGTTGCGACAACCGGGACCGGGCCCTTGCCGTCGGACTCACCGCCTACGTGACGCTGTCGCTCGCCAGCCGCTGAGCGGCCGCGCCGTCCTCCCATGGTCGACATCGAGGTGGAGAACCTGACGAAGCGCTTCGGCGACTTCTGTGCCGTCGACCGCATCAGTTTCTCGGTCGGCCACGGTGAAATCTTCGGCCTGCTGGGCCCGAACGGCGCGGGGAAATCCACGCTCATCCGGATGATGACCACCCTGATCACGCCGACCGACGGCACGGTGCGCATCGACGGTTGCGACGTGATCCGCGATTCCGACGGCGTGCGCCGCGCGATCGGCGTGATCCCGCAGGCGATGACCTCGGATCTGGACCTGACCGCGTTCGAGAACATGCAGATCTTCGCCAAGCTCTACGGCCTGACCGGCCGGGAGGCGCGGCCGGTGATCGAGGGGCTGCTCGAGGCGGTGGATTTGGTCCCATGGCGGGACAAGCCGCTGAAAATGTTCTCCGGCGGCATGCGGCGCCGGCTCGAGATCGCGCGCGGCCTGGTCCATGCGCCGAAGATCTTCTTCCTCGACGAGCCGACGACGGGGCTCGACCCGGTTTCGCGTACCGCGGTCTGGGAGATGCTCGCGAAGCTGCGGAAGGAACGGGACCTGACGATCCTGATGACGACCCACTACATGGATGAGGCGGACAAGCTGTGCGACCGCATCGCCATCGTGGACCACGGCAAGCTGGTCGCGCTCGATTCCCCCCTGAAGCTCAAGGCCTCCGTTCCCGGCCGCAACGTGATCGAGGTGAGCTTCGCGGCGCCACCGCCGGATTGGACGACGGTGCTCCAGAAACTGCCCGACGTCGCCAAGCTGGAGTCCGTGGACAACGTCTACCGGATCGGGTCGCACAACGGCCCGGCCACCACGCTCGCTCTCATGGAGGCCGCGCGTGCCGCGAACCTCGCCATCCTTTCGCTCTCCGTGCAAAGCACGACGCTCGACGACGTGTTTGTGCATTTCACGGGCCACCAGCTGCGCGATGCACTGCAAACGCCGACGTTTCAACCCATGGTCCGGCCTGGTCGCTGACCCCCTCCGATGCCAATGATCCGGGTGATGGCCATGATCGAGCGGGACCTGCGGCGCTACGTGCGCAGCCCGGCCCTGGTCATCTTGTCGGTGGTGATGCCGCTGCTCCAGCTCGTCATCCTCGGCTACGCGTTTGGCGGGAAGGTAAAGAACGTGCGGCTCGGAGTGGTGGACCGGGACCACGGCGTGCCCGCGCTGCAGCTGCAGGAGATGTTTCAGGCCGTGGTCGCCGGCCCGGCGACGTTCAGCCCGGTGGCGTATGCCAACCCGGAGCAGGCGATGCGCGACCTGCGTGACGGGCGCATCAGTGCGCTGCTGGAGATCCCGCCGGAGTTCTCGCGGTCCGTTCTGGCCGGTGCCGGTCCGCGGGTGGCGCTGATCGAGGACAACGTCGACCAGTTCGCCGCGGGCGCGGTGCAGGCCGAGCTGCAGGCGGTCGTCGGGGAGTTCAACCGCCGGCGCCACCCGGAGCGGGCAGAGCCGCGGCTGTCGGGCGATACGACGCTGTCGGTCGTGGAGCTTTATCCCTACGTGCCGTACATCCGTTACCTGCTGCCGGGAATGATCACGCTGGCGATCTTCTCGTCGGCGATGATCGGTGGCGGCATCATCTTCATCGACGACAAGTCCCGCGGCCTGCACGAGGGGTACCTCGTGACGCCGATCACGAAGTTCGAGCTGATCCTCGGCTTCAACCTCGCGGGTGTGGTCAAGGCGACCGTGTCGGGGATCCTGATCCTGCTGATCGGCATGCTCGTGGCGGGCGTGCCGGACCCCTGGAACGTGCTGCGGCTGGCGCGGATGTTCGTGCTGATCCTGGTGACGGCGCTGGCGCTGATCAGCATGATGTTCCTGCTGGTGGCGCGCATGAGCGACCCGCTGATCCCGCGCATGCTTTTCGGCGTGTTGAACATCCTGATGTTCAACACGAGCGGGGCGCAGTACCCGATCTATTCCTTTCCGGCCTGGATGCGGGTGCTCACGGCGATCAACCCGTTCACCTACGCGGTCGACGGCTTCAAGTCGCTCCTCCTGAAAAACACGGGCTTGGGGGCGGTGGCCATGGACATCGTGTTCCTGCTCGGCTTCTCGGTCATCGCGATGGCCGCGGCGACCAAGCTGTTCCGGCGGACACTGTGATCGGGAGTGATGAGCCGGACTTCGCCGAGCCTACGGCCGGTTCGTCCTGACGCGGGCGTCAGACGAACTACTCCGCCTTGATCTGCACCTCGGCGATCATCCGGTGGCCGTCGACCGCGAAGTTGAAGACGTGGTGCTCGGTGCCCTTCAGGGTCACCACGGTGAGGTGTTGGCCGCGCATGATCGTGGGGAGCGTCAGCATGCAGGGAAAACCCAGGTCGCAGAGTTTGTTCTTAAAGCCGCCCGCGATCATGTTGGTGACCTCGCCGATGGCGTCCTTCATCACCTCGAAGCCGTGGAGCCTGATCTCGGGGGCGCTCAGGCCGAGGATCTTGCCGGTGGCGTGGACGGCGAAGTCATCCTCCAGGCACAGATAGACCACGCCGCTCACCGCGCCGCCGAAGCCGACGCTGGAGATCAGGCCGGGGGCCCCGCTTTGCTCGGGGTCAGAAGGGCCAACCGTGGCGTCGCACCGCATCATGGTGCGGCAGACGTTTTGCACGGCGGAAAGGAGGGCGTCGCGGATGACGGTGTCGGTGATGAGCTGTGTGGTGGGCATGCCTGGACCCGGTGAGGGACAAGGGCATGGATCGGCACCCCGGGACGGAAGTTTAGGGAGAGTGGTGCGTTTTGCTGTCGTCGGGCCCGTGGAGCCCCGGACCGGGTCGGTGGCCCCGGCCGCGGATTCGAATTGAGCCAAAACGTGCCTGGCGCTGCAAAACCCCCTTGACTCTGGCGCGGGCGTTTGAGTCCTTCGACCTTCCGAATCTCCCAACCATCATGGCCAACACCAAATCTGCCATCAAGGCCGCCCGTAAATCGAAGCGTCTTCACGACCGTAACCAAGCTGTCCGCACGCGTCTCAAGACGTTGCACAAGAAGCTCGCCGCCGCTGCCAAGGGCACCGATGCCGCCGTGAGCCGCGCCGCCGCCGCCGCCCTCGTTTCCGCGATGGAGAAGGCCACCAAGTCCGGCGTCGTGCACCGCAACGCTGTCGCCCGCGCCAAGGCCCGGACCGCCAAGTTCTCGTTCGCCAAGTAAGACCGGCTGACGTTTTTATTTTTAGACACCCCGCGCGCCACCCGGCCGCGGGGTGTTTTGTTTTCGGGAAACCGCGAACCGTTTTTAACCACGGATTTCACGAAGGACACGGAGAGGGATCGGAAGCCACTCTCCTCTTGCTCTGCCTCCGGTGGAAACCGGTTTGATGGTTCCGGGTTCGTTTCCGTTTCCTCCGTGAAATCCGTGGTTAAAAAACGGATCGGCGGAAGAGAAAGATTCCCTCTCGCTGGACGGTGTGTTCATTCGGTCCAACGTGGCCGCACCGGTTGAACTTCACCTCGCACGGCACGCCGACACGGCGTGGACTGAAGTCATCCGTCCGTGGCTGGAACGCGGGCGCGGCCGGCTGCAACGGGCCTTGGTGGTGGTCCCGACCCGCGGGCAGGCCCAGGCGCTGAAGCAGCGCTGCCTGGAGGAATCCATCGCGCTGCTCGGCGTGGAGTTCCTGACCCCGAACCTGGCGCGCAAGAAATGGCTCACGCTCGGGCTGTCGGCCGAAACCCCGGAGGCCGGACTGCTGGCCCGGCCCGCCCTGGGCAGGGAATTCCTTCGGCTCGGATTGCGGACCTTGGTGGCCCGGCGGCGGTCGGCTCCCGGCTCCGCCGGAATTTGGCGCAGCCTGGCGAGCGATCCCGACGGGGCGCTCGACGCCTTCGGCGATTTGCTCCGGGCGGGATGCAGTCCGGCGCAGTTCGCTCGGCCCGAGCTGCGCGAGGTGTTTTCCGAACTTGAGGCCTGGGTGGAGAAGCGCGGATTCGCGCTGGCGGATCGGCAGGCGCTGGCCGCGACGCAGACACCGGGCACCGGTTCGATCCCGGGGCGCATCCTCGTGGCGGGACTCGGCGCGGAGTCGTGGAAAGATTTCTGGAATGTCGCGGCCCTGCTGCACCACGGTGACGAAATCTGCGTGGTGCTGGCCGAACCGGAGTTCTCCGGCCGCGGGGCGGCGGACGAAAAATGGGTGGAGGCCTGGGAGGGATTGCTCGGCGTGAATCCGATGCCGCTCGATGCCCCGGAACCCATCGGCTGCGGGGCGGTGGCGGAACTGTGGACCGGCGGGGCCGGCTCCGCGGAGAGAGCGGAGGTTATCGTCGGCCGGACGCGCGCTGACGAAATGATGCTGGTGGCGGACAGGATCGCGGCGCTCCTCGGCGCGGGCGCTCGCAATATTGCCGTGGTGTTTCCGCGGGTCGATGCCGCCCACGAACGATTGGCGGCGCTACTGGCGGAGCGGGGCGTGACCTTTGCCGACATGCTGGAAAGTCCCGGCGCCCCGCCGATCGACGTCCAGTTCCAGCGCGGCTTGCTCGCGTTTCACGCCCGGGGCGGCCGTCTCGAGGAGATGCTGGCACTCTGGCCGCTCCTGCGGGCGCTGGGGATGGTGACCGAGCCGCCCGGGGCGGCGCGAAAACTGGCCGAGCGGCTGTACGACGACTTTTTGACGCATGCGCTGGCGGCTTTCCCGGCGAGGCTGGCCGCCGACAGCGGTCCGGTGGCGCGGGAGTTCAAGCGGGTCGCCGAGATCCTGCTGCCGGCTTGGCCGGCGGAACTGACGCTGGCCGACGCCGTGGTGCATTTCGAGCGGATGTGCGCGGAGTGTCATGTCGCGTTGCCGCCGGGTTGGGATGCGATGCCGGCGTTTGCGATCGCGGCGCGCGAGCCGCTCCCACTTGCGGCGGTGGTGGAGTTGTTGCAGGCGCTGCTGCCCGAAGGAGCGCCGGACCCGGCGGCCCGGGGTCGGGGTAAATTTGCTCCGGTCACGTTGACGACGCTGCGGCGGGCGGCGGGTGTGGCGTGGTCGCATGCGATCCTGGTCGAGAGCAATGCGGGCGTCTGGCCGCGCCGGGCTGAACCCGGCGTGTGGCTGACGGACGAAAGCCGGATCGCGCTGGCGGGCCGGGGCGGGGTGGCGGCGGGCCTGCTGACGGCGGCCGAGCAAAGTTCACTTGAGCGCGACCTTTGCGCCCGGCTGGCGCGCGACACCCGCGCCGGCATCATTTTTTCGGCGGCGCTCTTCGACGAGGCGGACCCGGAGCTGCTGCTGGCCCCGAATGTCTGGCTGGAGCGCGTGCTGGTGCGGTCCGGCGGATGGGTGGACGAGCACGGCCTGGAGAAGGGCTTCGCTTGGCGCGCGCGGCGCACGGCGGGAAAGTCGGCGTCGGAAACCACGGGGGCCGGAGACGTGACGGCATGGACGGCAGTCTGGCGGAGCCGGCGGGATCCGGCGGCGGCGTTTGACGAATTCTTTTTCTCGGGACCGGCGGCGCAGGTGCGGCCGGCGACGTTGTCCGCGCGGCGCATTGAGCGCGGCCTGGTCGACCCCGTTGAACTCTGGTTCGAGGACGTGCTGAACGTGCGCCGCGTGGAATGGCGGCCGCTCCTGCGCCACCGACAGCGTGCGCTCGGCCAGCTGGCGCACCGGGTGCTTGCGGCGGCGCTGCGCGGCGAATCGGCCGGGGGGATTTTTGTCCGCCGGCCAGAGGCAGCGGTGGCACGGGCGCGGCTCTTGGAGGAGCTGGCGGGGCTGCGCGGCGGCTGGCCGGGCGACCGCTACTGGGATTCTTTTGCGGCGGAACTGGGCGAGCGGGCCGGAGCATTGCTGGGCCGCTTTTATGAGTTGAAGGGCGGTCCGTTTCTCGCGCTGGAAGCGGTGCTGCCTCTCGGCGCGACGATTCCCGTCGGCGCGGAACGGCTTGGCCTGCGGGGCCGCATGGACGCGGTGCTGCTCGACCGGCCGGAGTGGGGCGGGGCGCAGGTGGACGTGATCGATTTCAAGACGGGTGCCGACAAGCCGCTGACGGCGGAGCGGCTGGCGAAGGGACACTCGTTGCAACTGGGCCTCTACCTCGCGGCGGTCGAGTCGCTCGGCGCGGCGGGAGGGCGCGTCTGGATGCTGAAGTCCGACGCGGCGCCGGCAGGCGTGGCGTCCGCGCAACTTCCGGAGGCGCTCGCGCCCTCGCTGGAGCGGCTGCGGCGGCACCTCGAGAGCGGCCGGTTCGGGGCGCTGACGGCGGACCGCGACGAGTACACGCACGGCTACGACTGGCCGTTGGCCTGCGCTCCGGTGCCGGCCGCGGTGCTGGCGAAGAAGTTTGCGGTGACATTCGGCGGCGCCGACGCGGCCTCGAACGAGGAGGCTGGCGATGAGTGAGCTGCCGCGCGACCAGGCGGCCCGCGATCGTTTCCGCGACGAGTGGAACCGGAATTTTGCGGTCAGCGCCAATGCCGGATCCGGCAAGACCACCGCGATCTCGCGCCGGCTCGCGGCACTCGCGCTGGCTCCGGATGCCGCAAAGCTGCTGCGCACCACCGCGGTGGTGACCTACACCCGGAAGGCCGCCGGGGAGATCGGCCGGCGGGCGCGGCAGGAGTTGTTGCACCGGCTGCGCGAGGAGGGGCGCACCGACCTCGCGCCGCTTGATCACTTGGAGCAGGCGTTTTTCGGCACGATCCATAGCTTTTGTCTGCTGCTCGCGCGGCGGTACGGCCAGGCACTCGGCATCAACCTGAACCCGCAGGTGCTGGAGAGCGACGACGACGACGAACTCTGGGCCGAGTTCCTGGAACAGGACCCGATGCAGTTCACGTTGCTTGAGCCGCGGCAGGTCGACGCGTTCCTGCGTCACGCCCCGCTCGAGAACATCTTTGAGCTGGCGCGCGGGCTCGACGAGGCGACGGCGCATCCCCTCGCGGTGGCGCACCCCGCGGGCGAACCGCCGGCTCCCGCGGAGGCGATCCTGGGCTTGATCCGGTCGGCGGAGACGAAGCAGAAAAAATCCTCCGGGAAGCTCGCCGCCAATCAGGCCCTGGCTGCTGCATGGGTGCGGCGGTTTCGGGCGGAGACCGCCTATCTGCCGATCCCGGTGCCCGACGGCACGGCGGGTAAAATGGACGAACTGTTCGACGAGCTCTTCCGGCCGTTGAAGACCTGGCTCGCCGCGGCGGCCTCGGTCCTCGCGGCGGAACTTTCGCTGCGCTACCGGGCTTGGCGGTTCGAGCGCGGCGTGCAGACCTACGCCGACCAGATCGATGCGGCTCGGGCGATGCTGGCGGAGCCGTCGATCCTCGATCACATCCGGCGCGACGGCTGGCGGGTGCTGCTCGACGAGGCGCAGGATACCGACGCCCAGCAATTCGAGGTGCTGGTGGAAATCACCCGCCCGCCGGGATCCGAACCCGGCACCTGGCCCGGGCGTGGGGCCGCGGGACCGCGGCCCGGCCACTTCTGCATGGTGGGCGACGGCCAGCAGGGAATCTACGGCAGCCGCGCCGACATCCGGAAATTCCTGAAACACCTCGAGGCCTTTGCGGACGGGGTTGCGGGCGAACACCTGCGCTTTGACGTCACATTCCGCACCCCAGGGAAGGTGGCGGTGTTCCTCAATGGCAGTCTCGGGCCGGCGTTCGGACCGGGGCGCGAGCACAATGTTGGTCTGCCGCCGGAGGAGGGCGCCCCGGCGCTGCGACTGCAGGTCGAGTACGAGCCGCTGGTGCCGGCGCCCGCAGGCCTGCCCGGCGCGATTGGGGTGATCCCGCTGGACCCGCCGCCGCCGGGCGTCGCCAAGGTCGAACTCCTGCTCGCGGAGGAGGCCAGGCAGGTGGCGCGGTTCCTCGCGGCGCGTGGCCCGGCCGGGGTGGGCGCGCGCACCTTCGGCGAGATCTGCCTGATCGCGCCGCGCAACGACTGGCTGAACACGGCCCGCACGGAGCTGGAGGCGGCGGGACTGAAGGCCGCGCTGCAAACCCGGCGCACGCGCAACGGTGACAACCCGGCCTACGCCTGGCTCGCCGGTTTGCTCGCCGCTGTCTGCGATCCCGCCAACACCTTCGAATGGGTCGGGGTGCTGCGGGAGGTTTTTGCGGTCAGCGATCCCGCGATCGCGGACGCGCTGCGCGACCGGCGCGAATTCGAGCCGGATGATCCGGACGCGCCGGCTGGCCCGGTGGCGGAGGCGCTGGCGGTGCTGCGCCCGTTCGTGCTGCGGGTTGAATCCGAGGGCGAACCGCTCGGCCGTTTCGCGGCCGACCTGATCGCAGACTGCGGCCTGCGGGCGAAGGCGGCGAACGTGGACCCCACGGGCGCCCTGGGCGACGAACTCGACCGCTTGTCCGCGCAGGCTGTGACCCTCGGCCTCGAGGGCGCCGGTCCACGCGCCTGGCTCGCCGAGCTGCTGGCGCGGCTCGACGACGGCCGTCCAGCCGGCAAGCCCGACAACGATGCGATCAATCTCCTGACCTCGCATTCGGCGAAGGGCCTCGAGTGGCCGGTGGTGATTCCCCTCGGGCTCTGGCGCCCGCTGCAGGCGCCGCCGGAGCAGGGGCTGCGGATCGTCCGCGGAGCGGCGGGCGCGCCCAAGGTCTATTTTGACGGAGCGAGCGTGCCGGTCGACACGGCCGAGTCGCGCAACCGGGAGCGCATCCGGGAAAATGTGCGCCTGCTATATGTGACGCTGACGCGGGCGAAACGCGCGCTCGTGCTGCCGTGGGGCGCAGGATTCGTGGTGAAGCCCGGAAGTTTTCTCGCGTTGTGGGGCGCGGATCTTGCCGGACTGCCGGTGATCCAGGTCGAACTGCCGGAGGAAACCCGGTCGGTGGAACCGGGGGCTGAAGTCCACCTCTCGACCCCGGTGGACCCGGCTGGGTTCGCCAAATTTCCGGCGCGACTGCTCCCGCATCAATTGGCGGGAAAGCCCGATCTCTCGCGAACCGCGCGGCATGAATCCGCGTCCGACCGCCCGCTGGCGGCGATGGGGGGCGACGAGGCGATCGACTACGGATTGTGGTGGCACGAGTTGCTCGAGTTTACGCCGTGGGGTGGGGTAGAGGCGCACGCGGATGAGCGCGCGGCTCGGGTATTGTCTGCGGCGGGGCCGGCGGGGTACCGGGAGCGGGGCGAGGCGGAATGGCGGCGGCTGCGCGTGGGCGAGGCGTGGCGGTTGCTGAATGACCGGCGGTGGCGGCGGGAGGCGGAGCTCGGGGTTTTTGCGCCACTCGGCCCGGATGCTTGGATCGACGGCGTGATTGACCTGATCCTGCACGATCCCGCGGCAGGCGAGGTCTGGATCGTGGATTGGAAGACCAACCAGCGCCGGGCCGGCGAAGCGGATGCGGCGTTGCTGGCACGGCTGGTCGGGGAGTACCGCCCCCAGTTGCAGGCGTACGGCCGCAGTGCGGCGGGCCTTTTTCCGGGCTGCCGGGTGCGTCTCTCGATCTATTCCACTGTGGCCGGAAGTCTGGCCGATGTGGCCCCGGCGGCGGTGTGATCCGGTAAATTCTGGCTCGACAGCCCCGCAGAGCTTCACACGGTCTTGGCCTCACACATGGGAAATCTCAAAAAGAAGCGTCGTCTGAAGATGAACAAGCACAAGCGCCGGAAGCGCTTGAAGTCGAATCGCCACAAGAAGCGTACGTGGCAGAAGTAGGCCGGCGCCCATCGCGCCGCCGTGTGCCTTCGAACCCGCCGGATTCCGGCGGGTTTTTTGTCGTTATTTTTACCGCCAACCCGTGGCGGCGACGGGCTCGGACAATAAAAGGTAAATGACGGTTAGCGAAAGGCTAGGGGGGGAATTAGGCTTGTGTTAACCGCCCCTTTAGCGCGTCTTTTTCCTCTGATTTGTCAGCCGAGCCGCCATCGGGCCTGCCTTCCTTATTGCCTGATTCTTGCTTTTGATTTCGCCGTAACCGAACTGCATGCTCTTCTCCGCCAAACCCAAGGGATTCTTCGTGGAATTGAGCGACCACGGCTGCCTCTTTGCCAGCACGTCCAGTGTGAGCGGCGGCGGGTTGATCATTGATGCGATGGAGGAATCCCCGGCCGGGGATGCTGACCTGCTTGCCCAGGCCCTCGACAAGTTGCAGCCCAAGAAGGCTCCGAGCGGCTATGTGCACGCGGTCTGCGGCCTATATCCCGCGAAGCGCGTCCTGCGCCGGGCCACGATCGATCCCAAGCGGACGAAGGAGCCGACCTATTTCAGCGAGTTCATGACCCAGCAGTTCCGCATCGAGGCGGACAAGTACACGATGGCCGTCCTGCACTCGGTCGATGGCGGCGACTTCGATGCGCAGCAGTCGGCGCACAAGGAAGTCCTGTTCTGCGGCCTGCCCAGCGACGATCTCGTGGCGATCCAGGATGGCCTGCTCGGCAATGGCATCTACCCGGAGCGCGTCGAACTCGCCTCGGTCTCGGTGCTGGGCGCGCTGGTCGATTATCTTGCCTTCAAGAAGTCGAAGGTCCCGACCCTGGTGCTCGAGATCGGCAACGACATCACCCACACCTTCATTGTCTCGGCTGGCGGGGTTGAGGCCGCCCGCCCGATCCCGCAGGGGCTCGATTCCATGATCCCGGTGGTCCAGAAGGAACTCAACCTGAAGGATGAGGAATCGGCCCGAAAACTGTTTTTCTCGAACACCTTCGACTTCACCGGCATGGGCCCGCTGCTGGTCAAGCGCCTGCTCAAGGAACTGCAGTCGTCGATCGGCTTCTACGAGGTCCAGACCGGCCAATCGGTCGGCCAGCTTTTCTGCTCCATGCTGCCGTCCAAGCTGGGCTGGCTCGACGGTACGATCGCCAATTCCCTCGGTGTGCCGGCCCTGACCATCGACGTCGCGGCTTGGCTCCAATCGCGTGGCATCACCTTGGCCCCGGCCGCCGCCGCCAACGGGACCAACCCGCGCTGGTTCGGCCTCTACAGTCTCATGGCGAACTACCGGGAAGAGAGTTCCGCCCCCCCCGCTCCCAATGCCGTCACTCCTGAAAAAAAAGGCTGAGGCGAGCACCTCGCAGGTGCCCGCGTGGCATCCCAATTTCCGGAACTACCAAAAGTTGCCGGACATCAAGGTCGTCCGCACGGCTTTCTTCATTAATGGCTTTGCGGCGCTGATCGCGATCGGGCTCGTCGTCGGCACCGTCGTGCGTGAATTCGACCTGTACAAAAAGAAGGAATCGATCGCCCAGATTCAGGCGCAGATCGACAAGGACGAGCCGGAGAGCAAAAAAGCCATCGCGCTCTTCAATAAGTTCAAGGAGGAAGAAAAGCGGGCCAACGACGTGGAGGCCTTCGTCAAGTCCAGGCCCCTCTTCTCCGAAATCCTGCAGCGCTTTGCCGAAACCCGCCCGAAGAATGTCGCGATCAAGGGCATCGACCTGCGCGAAAACGGCATTGTCCTGCGCGTGGGCGTGCGGGGCGACGCGGTGACGGCCAACACCGACCACGTCAACTATGTCGAGCTCCTGAAGAAGATCCGCTTCCTCACCGACAATTTTGATCCGGCGGAGATCAAGGCGGCCAACACCGATCCGACGACGGGTTCCCTTGAGGGCGAGATCCACCTCGCGCCCAAAACTGCGGCCAAGGAGCCGGCGAAGAAATAATGGCCATTTCCAACGAAAAAATCCTCGAGTTCGTCCGGCGCAATCCGGTGGGAGTGATTTGCGGCGTCATCAGCCTCGGGCTCGGCGGGGCTTATTATTTCCGGTCCGACCTGAACGACGCGGCCGATGCCGAGCTCACCGCCAAGCAGGCGGACAGCGACAAGTATACCAACAACATCCAGAACGCGGGCGGAGTAGGCAGCCCGGTCTTGAAGGAGCAGTACGACTCCCTTGTTGCGCTCAACAAACAGATCACGGGCCGGCTCGTCGGCACGCAAATCGGCTTCAACTACGGCTACTTCGAGAAGATCCTCGCTGACACCGGGGCAAAGAAGAACGCGCTCAGCCAGAACCAGCCCTCCGCCGCGGCGAAGGCCGTTCCGAAGGGCGGCTTCGTGCCGGTGGGTTTCACCTTCGTTGCGCAGGGCACCTACGGCCAGATCCTCGCCCTGCTTTATCACTTGGAGAACGGCCAGCATTTCTGCCGGGTCCTCAGCGCCTCGGTGACCAAGGGGGCCAATTCGGGCCCGGGTTCCGACCTCCTCACCCTGAACTTGAGCTTGGAACTTCTCGGCCTCCAGCAATGAAAACCATGGCCTCACGCTTGCGTTGGATCGTCCTGCTGGCGGGCGTTTCGGCTTCTGCTTTGTTTGCCGCTGCCGGCAAGTCGGATCTCGTTCCCTCGGACAAACGCGCGGCCGCGATCGCAACCGGGACGCGCCTGGCGCGTCCGAGTGAAATTCCGGCGGTCGCCCCCGACATCATCTCTCCGTTCAGTCCGCCCGATTTTGATCTCACTGATGCCCCCGCCGTCACGACCGCCAAAGCCGGTGGTGGCGCCGGGACCGCGGGTTCCGCTTCGGCTCCGGCCCCGGGCCCGGCCAAAATGTCCAGTACCCGCGAAATCCTTGAGACCCTGACGCCCCAGATCCCAGCCACGGGCACGATTCAGCGCGGCAGCGAGTTTCTGCTGATGGTGGCTGGCAAGAATTTCAAGGTGGGCGACATCATTACAATTCGTCAGTCCCCCGAAGCCCCGAAGTACGACTTCGAGATCACCAGCATCAAGTCCACCGAGTTCACACTGCGCTATCAGGGCGAGATCAAAACTCGCGCGATTGTCATCAAATCCTCTTCCTCAAAATGAAAACGAGCACCCGCAATCTCTCCCTGTCGGCGCTGCTGTTGTTGGCGGCGCTCGCTGCCCGCTCCATCGCGCAAAACGCTCCGGCCGCCACCGCTGCTGCCGGTCAGGCCGGTGCTCCTGCGGCGGCTCCCGCTGGCTCCACCCCCGCCCCTGGCGCCTCGGCCGCAGCGGCTGCCGCCGCTGCCGCTGCACCGGCCACGCCGCAGGTGATCATTGGCGACAACGATTCCTCGGCGGGCGTCGCCACCCGCAGCCGCGATGCCGCCGGCCGCGACACGCTCTCCGTTGATTTTCCCGAGGAGGACATCCGCGGCATCCTGCGCAATGTCGCCGACCTCTTTGAGCTGAACATCATCATCCCCGAATCCCTTCAGGGGAAGACCTCGATCAAGCTGCGCGACGTCACCTGGAGCCAGATCTTCAAGTCTGTCCTCGAACCGGTAGGCCATACCTACGTCCTCGACGGCAACATCATCAAGGTTGTCAGCAACGAGACGCTCCTGCAGGAGCCGATGGTGACGGAGGTGTTCACCCTTAATTATGCGAAAGCCGCGGATGCCGTGACCTCGGTGGCCGGTCTCATCAATACCGCGGGCGGGGGCAAGATCCAGGTCGATGCCCGCAGCAACAGCCTGATCATTACGGACGCCCCGTCGCGGATCACCAAGGTTCGTCCCCTGATCGAGTCGCTCGACCGGGCCATCGACCAGGTCAGCATCGAAGCCAAGTTCATCGAGGTTTCCGAGGGCGACGTCCGGGACTTGGGAGTGAACTGGTCCACCCTGCAGAACTACAACATCGGCGCCCAGCCGTCGGGTTCCATGACGCGCACCCGTGGCCAGAACTTCAGTAGCGGCGCAGACGGCTCCAATGCCAACAACGGCTCCTCCAACAGTTCCACCACCGCGACCCAGAACACCGGTGCGAACAATGCGGGGACGGTCGCCAACGCCGGCGGCGTGGCGAGCAACACGTCCTCGACCGGCACCACCGCCGCCCTGACCAATGCGGTCACGGCCGGCCTGACCGCGGCGACCAGCACCGCGATGTCGAACCTGATGTCCTTGGCGGACAGCGGATCCACCAACCGCTCGGGCGGTCTCGTTTTCAGTGCCGATCAGTTCGGCATCGTCCTCAGCGCGCTCAATACGCTGACCTCCACCCGCATCATCTCGAATCCCAATATTACGACCTTAAACAACACGGAGGCGCAGATCAACGTGGGCAGCGAGTTCCCGGTGCCGAAGTACGCCTACAACGAGCAGCGCGGCAGCTTTGAGGTCAGCGGTTTTGACAACAAGGCCATCGGCATTCTCCTCAACGTCAAACCCCAGGTGAACGCCCGCGGTATCATCACCCTCACGGTGAAGCCCGAGGTCAGCCAGCAGGCGGGTTCGGTGAACTTCGGCGGCGCCGGCGGGGCCCAGATCCCGATCGTTGATACCCGGAAGGTGTCCACCACGGTGCAGCTCAAGGACGGCTGGACCATGGGAATCGGCGGCCTG
Source organism: uncultured Opitutia bacterium (assembly GCA_903925425.1). Lineage (GTDB taxonomy): Bacteria > Verrucomicrobiota > Verrucomicrobiia > Opitutales > Opitutaceae > CAIYFD01. Next base: position 17,308 of record CAIYFD010000228.1, read on the forward strand.
CTGACCAGTCAGGATACCGGCACGACGACCAAGGTGCCGCTGCTCGGCAACATCCCGCTGATCGGGAATCTCTTCAAAAACAAGTCCAAGAACGCCCGGTCCACCAATCTCCTTATTTTCATTACGGCCCGGACGGTTTCCCCCGACGGTGCGACGGTGGAGCAAGTGTTCAGTCCCCAGCAGACCCGCGCCGCGGGCCTCACGCCGAGCGACCTCCCGGGCTTCCGGGATGGCTCGAGTTCGTACGTCACCCCGCCGGCCGTCCCCGCGAAGAAAAAATCTCTGAGCCCCACCAACCCAACGAGGTGAGCATATGAAAACCTGGCTCAAGATCTTCCTGTCCGGCCTGACCTTGGTCGGACTCAACCTGCCGCTGCGCGCGCAGACACAGCAACCTGTGGTGGCGGTCAGCGTCACAGCTCCGGCCAATGAGTCCTCGGGCGTTTACACCAGTTCGGTGACGCTGACGGCGATCCCGGTCGGTGTTAGCCCTTCGGGAGGCTACACGATCACATTCTTCATCAACGGCACCTCAGTGGGTGCCTCGCTTGCCACTCCAGGGAGTGGTGGTACGGCATCCATTTCATGGACGCCACCTCAGCCCGGCTCTTATTTCGTATCGGCGACGGCCGCGGGCGCCAGCGTTACGGCGACTTCCTTGCCGATTCGCTACTTTGCCACGGGGACGGTGGTGAACAGCCCGGTTTCCGGCACCTTGGTGCCGGCGGGTTCATCGGTTGTTTTAAAGGCTGATGCGACCGGGGCCGCGGGTTTTGTGAAGCAAATCCAGTTTTTCGACGGGGCGACCTCGATCGGAACGGACACCACGGCTCCCTACTCGCTGATTTACGCCCCGAGCGGCGCGGGCGTGCATAGCATCACTGCGCAAGCGACGGACAATAATGGCAGTTTGCTGACGGCCAGCGCCGCCATCA
>CAIYFD010000229.1 GCA_903925425.1 uncultured Opitutia bacterium
TATCCGTTAAATCCGCGGTTCAAAAATTCCGGTGATCGACCTTGGCGTCTTTGCGTCTTGGCGTGCCAACAATCAGAACGGATCAGCCCACTGCCCTCCGGAGGCGGACTTGAAAGCTCGTGCCGGTTTCGTTCGAGCCGACCAGCCTGAGGTCGCCGCCGTGGAGGCGGGCAAGTTCGCGGGCGAGGTTCAGGCCGAGGCCGTAGCCGGGGACGTTTTCCCCCACGGCCCCGCGGTTGAAGCGCTCGAAGATGCGGGCCTGAACCGCGGCCGGGATGGGCCGGCCGGTGTTTTCCACGGTGACCTCAACCATGTCGCCGGCCTCGGTGGCCGCCACCCGGATGCGTCCGCCCGGCCGGTTGTACTTGGAGGCGTTCTCCATCAGGTTTTGCACGATCAGCGCGAGGTAGCGGCGCTCGCCGAGGACGTTCAGACCGGTCGGCAGGTTGTTCTCGATCGTGATGGCCTCCGCGCCCGGCATCACCCCGACGTCATCCAGCGCGGCCGCGAACAATTCCGTGAGATTCACCGCGCCCATCACGATGGCCAGGCGACCGGCGTCGATGCGCGCCAGCAGCAGCAGGTCCTCGATGATGCCCGACAGCCGGTAGGTCTGGTGCACGAGCGCCGAGATCTCCTCCGCCGTCTCTGGCGACGTACCCTCGCGGTGCGCCAGCTCCTCCAGCCCGGCGCGGAGCACGGCCACCGGGGTTTTCAACTGGTGCGAGGCGTCGGCCGAGAAACGGGCGGCGCGGGCCAGATCCTCCTGCCGCAACTCCAGCGCCGCTTCGGCGCGGTGGAGCTGCGCCCGGTCCTCGGCCGAGGCCTCGGCCAGCTCGGTCACCACCCGCGCCAGCCGGCCCGACAGATAGTGGCTGGCGCCGAACGCGCCGAGCAGGAGGATGAAACCCGCCGCGGCCACCTGCCAGCGCAGCGTGCGCCGGCGTTCCTCCAAGGCGGTCAGCGGAGAGACCGAGACCTCGCTGGCCGCCGGATAGAGGGAATCCGGGTTCAGTCGCTTGTGAAAGATCCGGTAGGAAACCCCACCCGCCTCCGTGACGAAACTGCTGCCGTCGGGGTGACCGGCCACAATCTCCCAAGTCACCGCCGGCGCGAGCGCCGCCCGGATGGCTTCCGGGATGGCGGGCGCATAAAGCCGGCCGTCGCGCCAGAGGCCGCGGAGGATCTCGGTCTCGGGACGGGCGGTCAGCGGCAGGGTCTCGAAGCCGACCGCGAGGGCGGCAATGACCTGATCGGAGTCCACTGAGATGATCGGCATGGTGATCATCTCAAAGAGCGACTCCTCCCCCGCGGGTGTCTTCCGCACGAGGTAGCCGATCTGCTGGTCCCGCGTCAGCTTGGGCAGCTCCAACAGGTATTCCTCCTGGGGGGCGAGGATGCCGAAGCGTTCCTGGTTCTTCGACGGGATCGGGATCAGTTTCCCATCCCGGTCCAGGAAACGGTAGAACTCGGCGTGCAAGCCGCGCTCGGCCGGGCCGGCCCGGTCGGGGGGCGTCTCCATCACGACGCGCATCTCCGAGTCGGCCGTGTCGTAGAGGAGATCAAGGGCTTCGCCCGCCGGCTCCAGCGTGCTGGCGAGGCGGGACTTGCGGACCAGCACCCGAACGCGCTCTACGAGGGCGGCCTGCCGGATCTCGCGGACACTTTGCCAGCGGCCGATCTCCGCCTGGAAGGTGCGCTCGAGGTCGGCCTCCACCTCGGCCACCACGCGGCGCTCGGCCACGTAGAGCGTCACGCCGGCCACGATCACAACCACCACCATCATGGCCCCGAGGAGGCGGGCCCGAAAACTCGATGCCGGCAGGCGCGTGGGCTCCGCCGTGATCATGGGAAGTCGACGTGCAGCGTCCCCGCGGCCGGAATCACCACCTCGCGCTCCAGCGTGGTGCTGCTGTCCTTCCAGACCTTGAGCTTGTACTTCCCGGGCGGCACGTCGGGCAGCCGGTAACGCCCGTCCTTGTCCGTCACCACGAACCAAGGCGTGGGCACCACCAGGATCAGGGCGCGCATGTTCGAGTGGATATCGCAGTAAAGGATGCCGAGCCCCGGCTTGTCATAGAGCACGGGGGACGGCGTCTCCTTGGAGCTGAAACGACCCAGATCGAAACGCTTGGTCGGACTGTTCGAGAAGACGCTGTGGTAAAAGTCGTCGAGATTGGGAAACTCCACCTTGGTCCCGGCCGGGATGACCAGAAAGGAGGGCACGAAGGCCTGGTCCTTCTGCTCGATGCGGACGCTGCGCAGGGGCGCAGGGGACGCGGGCACCTCCCCTTCCAAGTAGACCACCCCCACCCGGGGATTGGGCATAAACGCGCCATCAACATTCGTGATGCCGGACTTCGGCACCGGGGTGGCCGGGCCAGACAGGTTGTACCGCTGGTTGGTCACGGGGTTGGCCTGGGCCGGCAGCGGCGGCAGGTTGACCTTGCCCTCGATCTCGGCGGCCGCGACCGGCCGGTGCGGCAACAGCAACCCAACGGCCAGCAAAAGGCCCGGCAGCATCCGCCGCATCCCCCCCCACCCGCGCTCAGGCGCGCGGCGGCGTGGGCGGCTTGAAGCCCGCGGGGCTGACTTCGGAAATCGCATAACCGACGGTACGAACCGTGTGGATGAGTGGCACGCCAAAATCGGTTTCGATCTTCCGCCGGAGCCGCGTGATGAAAATCTCGACGGTGCGGGTTTCATACTGGTGGTCCCGCTGCCAGACGCGCTCGCACAGCTCGGTGCGGGAAAAGGTGCGGCCGGGCTCCTGCATCAGGACCTTGAGCACCTCGAATTCGCGCGGGGAAAGCGGAATGGGTTTGCCGGCCCGCGCGACCTTGTGGTCCCGGACGTTCATGTGGAGGTCGCCGACCTTCAGCACATCCTCCGACGCGGCGCCCGCCCCGCGGCGCCCGAGCGCCTCGACGCGCGCCACCAGCTCGTCCATCGCAAAGGGTTTCCCGAGGTAATCGTCGGCCCCGGCCGTGAGGCCCTTGATGCGGTGCCCCACTTCACCCCGGGCGGTGAGAATCAGGACACGGAGCGAACGCGAGGTCTGCCGGAGGCGCGTCAGCACCTCGAGGCCGTCCATCGTCGGCAGGCCGAGGTCGAGAATCACCAGATCGGGCGGATCGGACAGCGCGGCCTGCAGGCCCACGGCGCCGTCGGACTCAGCCCGGAGAATATGGCCATGACGACTCAGGGCCCGGCAAACATGCCCGGAAAGCTGAAGCTCGTCCTCAATGACCAGGATGCGCATCTAGCGGGAAAGAATTTGGGGAGATGATCCAGACGAAAGCTGGCAACGGTAACGCGGGTGTTACCCGGAGGGTGTGGCACGCCAAGACGCCAAGGACGCGAAGTTCGATCCCCGGCAGTTTTTTAACCGCGGATTTAACGGATAAAGCCGGATTGAGGACTCGGAACCCGGAATTGTTGGCCACAGAGGCACAGAGCTCACGGAGCCCAAGCCTCGTCGATTTTTGTTTTTGGCACCAAACCCAAGCACGGATTTTTTAACCACGGATTGCACGGATTAGGATTTCGATCCCAATCCAATCATCCGAAGCCTCGGGCTTGGGTTGGGTATGGTTTGGAGATTGGAACCAAAAATCCGTGTTATCCGTGTAATCCTGCTTCGTCCCGCAGGCGCGAGACTACGCAGGACACGGTCCGTGGTTAAACAATTCCGGGGTTCGAACCAACGAGGCTTGGGCTCCGTGAGCTCTGTGCCTCTGTGGCAAAAAATTCCGGGGATCAGTTGAGGACTTCGATCGAGGAGAGCTTCATCTGCACGCTGTGCAGGCCGGTGCGCTGGTCGGTCATGTTCACGGTCATTTCCTCGATCGTGATGTACGGGCGGCGCTTCTGCAGCTCGGTGTAGAAGTCCCGGAGCGCGGTCCACGCCACGCCCGTGAAGGACATGCGGATCGAGTGCAGGGAGATGGTGGAGTTCGCGGCGGTGCTGTCGGGCAGCGGCGAAATGGTCGCCCCGCGGATGCCGGCATTCGTGGCCATGGTGGTGACGCGGGAGTTGAGCTGCACCTGGCTGAGGGACTCGCCGGGCACGAGCTTGGCCGAGGCGTCGCGGGCACGCTTCTCCACGGCCTCGCGGCTGCCGATCACGGTCTGGTTCTGTTTGATGCGGGTCAGGAGCGCGCTTTCCTTGCGCCAGAAAACGCCGGCCCGCGTGGTGAAGACGCTGAGGACGACGGCGGCGCCGATCAGGCAGAGGACCGCGATCAGGATCCGCTCACGCCGCTGGAGGCTCAGGAAGTAGGCTTTCAGGGCTTTCATGATTTATTGGTCGCGACCGTCGGCAGGGCGGTGGGCTTGAGGGCGTCGGCCTTGAAGGTGACGGTGAGGTTGAAGGTGACCTGGGCCCCGCGGCTGTTGTTGCCACTGACCTTGGCATCCTCGACGGCGGGGAGGTTTTTCACGGCATTGAGGAACAACTCAACCTCGGGGGAATTCTGGGTCTGGCACGCGAGGGTGATGACATGCAGGTCCTCGGTGGCGTTGGTGACCATGCGGGTGAAGACAATCGAGCCGCGCTGGGCGAGCGCGGAGATCGTCGAGATCATCTCCAGCGGAAGGAGCTGCTTCGTGTCGCGTTCCTCCACGCCCTTCGCGAGATTTTCCTTGTCCTGGATTTCCTTCACCAAGGGCCGCTGCTGGTTGACCGTGGTGATCAGGCTGGTGTCCCAACGGGCGCCGAGCGTGACGATGGCCAGCTGCAGGAACCCGAGGACGAGCAGGGCGGCGATGCTGCCGGCGGCGGCGCGCCAGAGCCAGAGGTCGTTGCGGACCTGCTTGCGGAACGCAGCGAGCTCGTCGCGGTCGCGGACATCAAGCGACTGGGCCACGCCGACCGGCAGCGCGGCGATGAACGTGCCGGCCGCGAAGGCGTAGTGTTTCTCGTCGGACGAGGCCGCGGGGACCGGCGGGGCCGACATATCGATGACCTTGCGACTGGAGCCGGCGGCGCGGAGCAGCTCCTCGTGAATCTTCGTCCGGGCGGCCTCGTCGGCCTCGGCCGGAACGGCGGCGCAGACCACGCGGACCGGCACGACGCCGTCCTCCCAGTGGATCGCGGTCAAACCCTCGGCGGAGGGGAAAATCAGGGTCGTCGCCGGCTCATGGGGCACGGCGAGGAAGGCCGCGAACGCGGGCGCCACGAGAACCGCGTCGCCCCACCCGGCGTGCTGGTCGGTGGTGAAGCGCTTGCGGTAGCAGCCAAAGACCAGGGCATGGGGCGAGCCGGGCACCCAATGGTAGCCGTAATAGAGCTGGGCGGGCGGAAACGGGGACAGGCCCTCGATCGCGAGCTCGATCTGGGCGGGGACCTCGACGGGGGCGGTGCCGGCGGCGACCGGGACCGTCCGGACAAAAAAGCGATGATCGGGCAGCAGGGCGATCCGGGCCGGCGGGGGACCGGACTTAAGGAACTGGACAAGTTTCGAACTCATAGGGGGGGTGCTTCCTCGGTCGGAGCCGACAATTGGGGCGGCTCATAATTCTCGCGAATTTCAATGACTGTAAAGGGATACCGAAGAGAGGTGGTGGTGTTGGCGGCAGCCGCGGTGGCACCGGCACCGGCGCGCCCGGTGGCGGCGGCTCCGGCCCGGCCGGTCGCAGCGGCGGCACCACGACCGTTGGCGGCAGCGGCCTGACCGCCCCGGGCCTGGACCGCTCCAGCTCCCGCCGCGGCCGGGTTGTTGCCAGCCGCGGCATTTGACGCGGCGGTCGGGGTGTTGGTTGCAGTCGATTGCACGGGGGTCGCGCCGTTCGGTGGCGAGATCATGGCGGTCAGGCGGTACTGGGAGTCACCCTCGTGCACCGTCACATGGATCCGCAGGGCGCGGATGATGGTGTTGAAGCTGGGGAGGCTGCCGCCCGTGCCCATGATCGGGTTGGCGTCGTTGCGCACCTTGAAGTACTGGGGTCCCTTGCCGTCGTAGTCGCCGGTGCCGGCCAGGTAATCCGAGAGCTTTTGCTGCACCTCGGGCTCGAACTTGCCCAGGGCGGTCAGCACATCGGGGCGGATCGGGAAGGCGTTCAGGTTTGGCTGCGTGTAGGTGTAGAGTGAAAAGGTGTCGGCGAAGCGCTGCCAGTAGGCGTTGGGCCGGCCGTTCTCGTCGTAGAAAAACTTCGAGGCGAGGTCGATGGCGGCCAGCTCGTTGAACGAGAGCATGGAACGCTTGGGCGCCGCGTAGGGCAGGTCGCCCTGATCGTAGGTGGCGGAGAAGTTCGTCGTGGGCGTGTGGTTCGGCTTGATCCAGCTCAGGATCGCATCGGCCATTTCGCCGGCATCGGTCTCGGACATTTCCCACGACTTGAAGAGAGTCGTGAGGATCGTGGCGTCGACGCTGGAGAGCGGGATCTTGCCGCTTTCATCCTCGAATGTGACGGTGACGGTATGGCCCTCGTCGGGCTCCCAGCCGGCGAAGGTGAGCGGGTCGCCCCATCCCTCCTGGGGACTGCGCAGGGCGTTGGCGTCGGCCTGCACAAACTCGTTCAGCACGGCGATCGTGACCTCGAGGGCCGAGTAGGCCTCGGAGCGCAGGCGGTCGGCGCGGATGCGCCGCGCCTCCACGATCAGGTCGGTGCTAGCCTTGTCGATGAAGACGGTGAGCATGCCGGCGGTGAAGAGCAGCATCACCAGCACGACGAGCAGCACGGAGCCCCGCTGGGCGGAGGCGGACGAACGGTGCAGGGCGCCGGGCTTCATCGTCAGTAGCGGGGCAGACCCTGCACGGAGGTCGGCAGGGACACGATGCCGTCGAAGGTGTAGGTCTCGTACTTGAATTTGAGCCGCAAACGCTGCGGAGGCAGGACGGTGGTGCCATCGGACCCCTTCTTGAGGGCGGTCTCCGTCGACCAGGTGTTGAGCGCGGAGTCAAAGTAGTCGTACTCAAGCCCGGCCACGAGCGGCGAGATGACGGTCTCGCGCGGGGGATCATCGTTGAACTTGGTTTCGAGACGGGAATGCCAGAGCAGGATCAGGCCCTCGCCCTCGCGGGCCTGCAGGGAGCAGACCACCTCGGGCAGGGGCGCACCCGGCCAGCTGAGCAAGCGGCTGCCCTCGGGCAGCAGGAAGGTAAGCAGAGTCTCGGGGTTGGCGTTGAGCACCTTGACCTCCTGCGCGGTGATCGGCGTATCGCCGACCTTGGCCGACGGGGGCAGAACCGCCGCACGGAGCTCATCCTGCATGAAGTTGGTCACATTGCGCGAATGCGCCTCAAACAGGCGGGCGTCGGTTCCCCGGCCCCAAAGCTCGCCCATCGAGAAGATGAAGGTGTTGAGGCCGACGAGCATCAGGCCGACCAGCGCCACCGCGAGGAGCGTCTCCAAAAGCGTGAAGCCGGTGCGGGTGGATCCCGGCCGGCCAGGCTGCGTGACTGTGAAATTCGATCGCATGGGTTGGATCAGCCGCCGCCGCGCGCGCCGCCCCCCGCCGCGGCACCCCCACCACCGCGGGCACCGCCGGCCCCGGCGCCACCGCCGGCCCCGCCGCCTGCACCGCCACCCGGGCCAAAGCCCCCACCTTGGGCTCCGCCGCCCTGGCCACCGCCACCCTGGGGGCGGCCTCCACCCTGCCCGCCAGCACCACGGCCACCTTGGGCGCCGCCACCCTGACCACCACCGCGCGCGCCGCCCTGGCCACCGCCGGCAGCCGGATCGCCATTTTGGGCACCGCCACGGTTGCCGCGGCCACCGCCCTGGCCAGGTTGGCCACCGCCAGCGCCGCCGCCCGCGCCGCCACGGCCACCCGCCGCTCCACCGCGGGCGCCACCGCCACCGGCGGCGGCACCGGTGTTGATGACTTCCTGCGTGAAGCCGCCGCCGTTGATTTCCTTGATGCGGTCCTTGGCCGCCTGCAGCAGCGTGGAACGCTTGGCGGCATCCGTGCCCCATGAGGGACGGAGCAGCATCAGGGTCTCCTCGACTTTCTTCGGCTGGTCGTCCGCGGCGTCAAAGGACTCGAAGCTCAGCGTGGTCTTGAACAAATCGACGATCGTCTCGTGCGGCTCGATTTCCGCCGTCCACCGAACGTGCCGGCCGCCCGTGCCATCAAACTCGGACCCGGCCTTGGCCTTCTCGACATCCGACTCGGCCAGCAACTGCTGGCGCACGAAGACGAGGTCCTGATCCACATCGCGGCTGCGCGCCGCCACGGAATAGCTCGTGAGCACATTCACATAAGAGGCACCCAGCACGACAGCGCCGAGGGCGAAGATCGTCAGGGCCGCCAGGACCTCCAGCAGCGTGAAGCCGCGGCGTGGGCCGAGGCGGGAGGCGGGAGGCAGGAGGCGGGAGGCCTCGGAAATGATTGAGGCAGGCCTCATAATACGGCCGGTTTCTTTTCCAAAATCGGGGCGCAGGTCCACGGGTCGATCGCGATGACCTCGGGGTTTTCCAGTCCGGTGATCTGCGCGCGGAACGCCGTGCAGGTGCCGTCGGGATAAAACGAGACCGACGGAACGGTTGACGTTTCCACCAGCACGCCGCCGATCAGCACCGAGTTACCCTTGCGGGCGACGAGGAAATCGAGGCCGAACTCACCCTCCGTCACGACGGGGATGGTCGCGGCCACCGCGCCGACGCCGCCCTTGTAGGAGGTAAGCGTGAACACGCGGGTGTCCTTGCTGTACGCCAGCGCCACCTCGCCGTCGCTTTCGACCGCCAGACGCCGCGCATCCCCGATCGCCTTGAGCAGAAGCTCGGTGGGCGTCTTGGAA
>CAIYFD010000230.1 GCA_903925425.1 uncultured Opitutia bacterium
ATGGGTGTGCATCTCGACCAAGCCCGCCCCGATGGCGCGCGAAAGGGACGAATAAGCGCCGAGCAACAGCTGCTGGCCCGTTTGGCCGCGGGCATAGAACGTGCGGCTGACCTGAGCGCCGCCGAAAGAGCGGTTGGCGAGGAGGCCGCCGTACTCGCGGGCAAAGGGCACGCCGAGCGCGGCACATTGATCGATAATGTTGACCGAGACCTCGGCGAGGCGATGGACGTTGGCCTCGCGGGCGCGGTAATCGCCGCCCTTCAGCGTGTCGTAGAACAGGCGGTGAACGCTGTCGCCGTCGTTCTGGTAGTTCTTCGCCGCGTTGATGCCGCCCTGCGCCGCAATTGAATGCGCCCGACGGGGGCTGTCGTGGAAGACGAAGTTCTTAACCTTGTAGCCAAGGTCGGCGAGCGTCGAGGCCGCCGAAGCGCCGGCCAGACCGGCACCGACCACGATCACCTCGTATTTCCGCTTGTTGGACGGGTTGACGAGCTTGATCTCCGTCTTGTGCTTGCGCCACTTGTCGGCGAGCGGGCCGGACGGAATCTTGGAGTCGAGGGTTGCCATGGCGGAAGAGGGTCAGCGCTGCACGGAGGTTGTCCGGGCGCCCTCACGGGTGAATCCCGGCCGCAATCCCTTGGCCCCGGTCAGCACCGCGCCGGGGATCAGAAGGTTGCCCACAAAGTAAATCACGCAGAACGCCAGCGCGACGCCCCGGAGCAATTTCGCCCAGTTGGTCGAGCGCCAGCCCAGCGTCTGGAACAGACTGTCGATGCCGTGCAGCAGATGAAAGCTGAGGAGCCCCACCGCGACGATGTAGAACAGCGACACCACCGGGCTCTGGAAGCCCAGAATCACCATGCTGTGCACGTCGTCCACCACGGTGCCGGCCTTGACCACCATGAACCCGGCCACGCGGTAGTCCTCCTGCATCGTGTAGGTCGGGAGGTTGGCCTTGAAATGGCCGGAGTCCGCCACCCCGAGGGTGAAGTGCGCGAGGTGATAAATCAGGAAGGCCAGCACGATGTAGCCGGTCCAGCGCACCGCCCGAGAGGCCAGTGAGGCCCGCAACCACTTCTTCACTGCGTACGGCTCATTGCCGCGGGCCCGCTTGTTCTCAAGCGTCAGGGACGTCGCCGCCCAGATGTGCAGGCCGACGCTGACCAGGAGCACGATCCGGAAGAACCACAGCGTGGGCCCAAGTTGGTGCAGGAACGCCGCGTAGCCGTTGATATGGTCGGGCGACTGGAAGATCTGGAGGTTGCCCACCAAGTGGCCGACGACAAAGCCGACCATCACTAAGCCCGTAAGGGCCATGATGAGTTTCCGACCCAAAGAGGAGCGGAGGAGATTGCCGAGGGGACTCATTGCGCGAGGGTTTTCCAACAGATTCGCGGCGGTTCACCCGCCACGGGCGAAGTTGGTAGCGGAAAGCTCCCGTCAAAGTAAAGGGTCGCACCGGGCCGGAGCCCAATCGCGTCACCATATTAGTGACCCTAACCCCGGAGAGAAGGATCCCGCCGTGTCTCGCCGGCCCGGTCTTACCTGGCCAACGGCTTCAACAGCGCGAACTTTCCGCTCGCCGCCGGCGCGATGAACTTCCGGCGGAAGGCGTTCACGCGGTGGCCGTCGCCCAGCATGCCGGCGATCCCGGACTCAAGGCGCGCATGATCCACGCTCTCGTCACCCACGTAGTGGAAGTCCCAGCGCGTGGGCCCCGTTTGGATCAGGGAGTAATGCCAGCAGCGGAAATCGTTCGGCAGCGCCGCATCGATGTCCGTCGGTGAAACCACCGATCCATCCGCCCGGAAATGCAGCCCGCCCTCGCGGCCGAGCAGGCGGAAGCCCGAGGGCAGGCGCTGCACGATGTCGCCGGTGTGGTAGCGCAGCAGCGGCATCGCTTCCCGGCCCCGGGTCGTCACATGGATCTGAAATACATCCTTCAACTCCGGGCGCCACGGCGTGAGCTCGATGAACGCGTTGGCGTCAATCGCCTGCGAGTCATCCTTGAAGGCCTCCCCGACAAACAAATACCCCGCCTCGGTCGAGCCGTAGAGATCCACCTGCGGAGCCGGAAAGACTTCCCGGATGCGGTCGCCATGCTGCCGGCTGGCTTTCCCGTACGTCAGGATCACGGCGCGCACGCTCGGAACTTTCACACCGCGCTTGCGCACCGCCCGGGCCAGCAGCGAAAGGTAAACCGGCTCGCCCTCGATCACCTCGGGCTGCGTCGCCTGCAATTCCAACACGATCCGGTCCCACTCGGCCTCGGGAAAGGCAAAGGGGTCGCTCGAGAGATTCAGGTAGACCGTGCCATCAAAGTAGCGGTGCGGGAACGGGTGATCCTCGTAGGGACAGAGATTGCTGGAGCAGCCCACCGGGGCCAGGACGCACTTGCGGTAGGGTCGACCGACAAACTGGCGCAGGATGGGCGAGGCGAGGTACGCCCGCTCCGTCTGGGCGTTCCACCAGCCTTGCTCCATGATCACGGTCATCGGCCCCTGAGTCGTGCCCGCGGTCGCCTCGTACTCGAAGCGGCTGGTCTGCAGCCCTCGCTCGATCACCGCGTAGTCGGAAAAGAAGGCCTGATGACCGCGCTCAATGATGGTCTTTTTGTCTAGCGCCGGGATTTCCCGGTAGCACGCCCACTTCAGCGGCTGGTGATGCAGGGGGAAACGCTGGCCGTAAATGGGGCTTCGCCCATAGATCGCGCGGATTTCCTGCTCGAGCTGCGCCGGGAGGAATTCACCCGCGGAGGAGTCCAGCGAGGACGGGTGATTGGCAAAGGTGGGACGGGACATCGCAGCGAAGCCGGCAGCTAAGTGCACCCCCACCCGATGTCAAACGGTGGGCCTAGCCCCTCAATTCTTTCCAGAGCGGCTCAAAGTACCACAACGCGTTCAACACCATGCCGTGGGTGATGCGGCCGTCGCGCGACCAGGCGAAGACTTCCTCCACCGGCGCCGTCGAGACCGCGATCTCCTCGTCGTGATCCCACTCGACGGCCCCCACCGGGACCGCCTGCTCGACCAGCACGAGATGGCAGAAATTCCCGATGAACGCCGGATTCGGGCGGATCGTCCCCATCAGCCGCGCACGCTGGCCGGCATAGCCGGTTTCCTCGCGCAACTCCCGGACCGCCGCCGCCACCGGATCCTCGCCCGCATCAATCACGCCGCCGGGAATCTCGAGGGAATATCCGTCGATGCCGTAGCGGAATTGATTCACCAGCACGAGGTGCCCGGCCGGAGTCAGCGCCAGCACGTTCACCCAGTCGGGGGCCTTCACGACCACGAATTCGCGCTCGGTGCCGCGCACCGGATGCCGGTACTTCCGCGCCCGCACCTCAAAGATCCGCGTCTCGGCCAGCGAGCGTTCGCCCAGGTTTTCCCAGCGGGCGGGGTCCGGCGACGCACTCATGGATGGAAATGAAAATGCCTCCCCGCCGAAAGGCGAGGAGGCATCAAAGGGAACAGGGGACGATTATTTCTTCGGCAGCTTGATCTTCTGGCCGACGGCGAGCTTCGAGGGATTCACGCCGGCGTTCACTGCCTGAAGGTCACCGAGGGAGACGCCTTGAGCGCGGGCGATCTTGGCGAAGGTGTCGCCGCCCTTGATCACGTATTCGCCGGGACCAGCAACCACCGGGCCGGATGACCCCTTGGCGGCGGACGGAGCGGGCTTCTTCATGTCTTCCTTGATCTTGTCGACGTCCGCGCGAAGGGCACCCATGTAGTCGCTGGCATCCTTGGCGACCTGCGCGAGATTCTGGCGCACGGCGGCCGTATCGCGGGCGGCCTTGGTGGCGGCGTCATTGGCGGCATCAGCAGTCGTCTTGATTCCATCCACCAGGTCGATCTTCGGCTGGTGCTCGTCCAAACGCTTGTTGGCGTTCGAGACCTTAACGAGAGCAACGACGCCGAGCACGAGGCCCAGAACGCCGGCAATTACACCGACCAAGGGCAGAGGGGAGCCGCTAGACTCACGGGAGGAAATAGTGTCCATATTGAAAAGATTAGTCGGGCAGGAGTAGCGGAATCACCGGTCGAATCAAGCAGAGATTGGGCCAGCCGGATTTCCGGCCCAAACGAACGCGAATTTGGCAAACAGCCGTCCCGTCGTCTCAGCCAACAGTAGGGGCGGTGCGACGGCCCGGCCGTGGTGGGGACCCTTCATCGCGGTCGCCGCAGTGCGGCCACTCTAACGATGGAAGCCGGCTTCGCCCAAAGCCTACAGCTGGCAAAACCAGCTGTAGGCTCGGCGAAAAATGGTCGGGGCGATCGGATTCGAACCTACGACCTCCTGGTCCCAAACCAGGCGCTCTACCAG
>CAIYFD010000231.1 GCA_903925425.1 uncultured Opitutia bacterium
CGAGGACCCGCTCTCCGCCGTCGCGAACGGCCCCGGCGCCGTCCTCAACGACCTGAACTGGGTGCTGCAGAACGTCTGAGGATCGAGAAGGGCTGCCTCGACGAGGCAGCCGCGATCAAGGTAAGGCGGAGATGCCATCTCCGCTGCGATCTTTCCTCGGCCCGGCAGCGATGACTTGTCCGCCCTACCCGGATCACCCGTGGGCGCCCCTACTTCTTCCCCGGCAAGGTCACCGTGAAAAGCGCCCCGCCCTCCGGGCCCGCATCCACCGCGACGCTGCCCCCGTGGGCCTCGACCAGTGCCTTGACGATGCTGAGTCCGAGCCCGAGGCCGCGCTGGGAACGGCTTTGATCGCTGCGATAGAGCCGCCGCCAGATTTTTTCCCGCTCGCCAGCCGGCACACCGGGACCGTTGTCACCCACGGTGAACACCGCCGCTCCCTCCGCGCCGCGCGTCATCCGCAACCTCACCTGGCCGCCATCCGGCGTGTACTTCAGGGCGTTGTCCGTCAGGTTCGCGAGGATCTGCCGCAGCCGCGCCGGGTCGGCCCAGACTTGGATGCCGGCCTCGGCCTCCCACTCGAGCCGCGTGCCCTTCTCTTCGGCCACGATCGAAAACAGATCGACCACGCCGTGCAGGAACTCGGCCACATTAATTAACTCGGGAGTCAGCCGAAGGATGCCGCTCTCGGCCGCCGAGACGTCGAGAAGCAGTTCGAGCATCCGCCGGATGCGGTCAGACTCCTCGATGCACTCCCCCAAGGCCTGCCGGGCGCTGCCTTCGTCGGACTCCGTGAGCGCCGCCTCGGCGCCGGCGCGCAGCCGCGTGAGCGGCGTGCGCAGGTCGTGCGCGACGTTGTCGAGGGTCTCCCGCATGGCGCCGATCAGCGCCGCGTTGCGCTCGAGCAGCGTGTTGAACTGGCGCACGAGGTCGGCCACGTCGTCGGATCCCCCGCGGGAGGTCACCCGGGCCGTGAGGTCGCCCGTGCGCACGATGCGCCGCGCCGTGGCCGCCACCTCGCGCACCGGGCGTGTCGCCCGCCAGGAAAGCCAGATCCCCGCCACCGCCGAAAGCCCGACCGCCACGGCGCCCGCCGTGACCATGATGCCCCGCAACGGCGCCAACAGCATCGCACGGTTGTCCGCACTGCGCGCCACCTGCAGCAGGCCGCCGTTGGGCAGCGCCCGCGGGACCACCACAATGTCGCGCTCGGCGTCCTGCACCACACGCGACGTCAGCGCGGCCGGCATGGCCGCAACCGCCGGCACCGGCACGAGCTGCATATCCTCCTCCGCCCAGCCTTCCGGCACCTTGGCCCAGCTCACTTCGCCGCCCGGCCCGATGATCCGGACAAAGAGCGCCTGCACGGCCGAAAGGTGCTGCTCACTCTCGAGCACGACACGGACCGCGTTGACGCCACCGCGCGAGAAAGCCCCGGCGTACTCCGCCGCACGCGCCTCCAAGGCGTCGCGCTCCCGGGTCTCGAGCGACTTGGCCAGCAGCTGGTAGGCCGTAATAAACGTGGCCGCCGAGGCCGCCGCGAAAAGCAGCGCCTGCCAGAGCCCGAGCCGCAGGGCGATCGAGCGGATCGGCGAGACGTGGTCAGGCTCGGAGGACATAGCCCACCCCGCGCAGGGTCTCGATCCGGGTGTGTTCCGGATCCACTTTCGCCCGCAGCCGGTGCACCAACACATCCACGACGTTCGTGTCGGGATCGAAGCTGTAGTCCCAGACATGCTCCAACAGCATGGTCTTGGTCACGGGCCGGCCGGCATGACGCAGCAGGAAGGCCAGCAGCGTGAATTCCTTCGGCTGCAACTCCACCTCCTGGCCCGCCACGCGCACCTCGCGTTTCACCAGGTCGAGCTCGAGATCGCCCGCCGTGAGGCGCGTCGCCTCCGGCGTGCGGTTGGCGCGGCGGATCAGCGCCTGCACCCGCGCCAGCAGTTCGGAAAACGCGAAGGGCTTCGTCAGGTAATCGTCCCCGCCCGCCTCGAGGCCGCTGATGCGGTCGTCCACCGTGCTGCGGGCGCTCAGGAACAGCACCGGCAGGTGGCTCCCCTTGGCCCGCAGGCGCCGCACCAAGCTGAGTCCATCGAGACCCGGCAGCATGATGTCGACGATCGCCGCGTCGTAGGCCGTCACGCTCCCCAGTGCGAAGGCGTCGTCACCGTTGGTCGCGAGGTCCGCGACAAACCCATGCTGCTTCAGGCCGCCGGCCACGAAGGAGCCAATCTTGGGATCATCTTCAACAACGAGAACGCGCATGAGGTTGACGGGAGTTAGTACTAGAACCTGGAGGAGTGAGGCCGCAATCAAAGCCTGTGCGACGGTCAACCAAACCTTCCCGCGGATTTCGCCGATAGACGCGGATCCGGAATGATCAGAATGCTCATGATCCGCGCATTTCCGCGAAATCCGCGGGCTGGCTCGACTTTCCGGACTAAAAACAAAAGGCGGGGCGGGGTTTTCTTAAACCCGCGGGTGCCGCAGTCTGGCCTCCCCGCGGGGCAAAGAGAACCCGCCCCGCCGCCTGAGTGACCGGCCCGGCGCCGCTTGGTTGCAACCCAGGACCGGCAATAGTTTTGAACGTTTCTCAGCGGCCAAAGGCGGGGATGACCCGCCGCGTGGATTTCGGCTGCGCCGCCTGGCCGTTGACCTCGTCCACGGCGAGCAGGTTGGTCGTGCCGTGGCTGAAGATGCGCAGGAGGGTCTTCCCGCTGCCGTAGTCCTCCGTCAGCTTGATCGCTTCCTCCGCCTTCGTGACGGGCTTCCGGTCGATCTCGAGGATCACGTCGCCAACCGCGAGCCCGGCGTCGGCCGCCGCCGAGTTGGGATCAACCTCGGTGACGACGGCGCCGCGGATGCGGGTCGGGATCTCGAATTCGTTCCGCAGGCGGTTGGTGAGGTCGGCCACGACCACGCCATCGAGACGGCTGTCCGGCTTGCCCGCGGGCGCGGTGCGGCTGTTGCGGGCGGTGAGACTGCGGCCGGTGCCGTCATCACCCACCTCGACAGTGAGCGTCTGCGTCTTGCCGTCGCGGACAACCTCGAGCTTGGCCTCGTCACCCGGCGCCGTGTCGGCCACGAGGAGCCGGAGGCGCTGGCTGTCGGCCACCGGCTTGCCGTTGTAGCTCACGACGACGTCATCCGCCTTCAGCCCCGCCTTCTCGGCCGGATCCCCCGGGACGACCTCCATGATCAGGGCACCGCGGCCCTCCTTGACCTTGAGCTGCTCCGCCAAGGCCGAGCCGAGATCCTTCGTGTAGACACCGATCTGGCCGCGAACGACCTTCCCGTCGCGGACCAGGCTGTTCATCACCCGGCGGGCGAGATCGGACGGGACGGCGAAACCGGCCCCTTGAGAGCCGCCGCTGCCGCTGACCATCGCGCTGTTGATGCCGACCAGCCGGCCCTGCATGTCCACAAGCGCCCCACCGGAGTTGCCCGGGTTGATGGCCGCGTCGGTCTGGATGAAATCCTCATAACCCTGAACCTGCGTCCTGGTCCGGCGGTCCGTCTGGTCGAGGATGCCGATCTGGCGGTCCTTGGCGGACACGATGCCGGTGGTGACAGTCTGGCCGAGTCCGAAGGGATTGCCGATCGCCAGCACGCGATCGCCGACCTCGACCCCGGAGCTTTCGGCAAAGGTGATCGCGGGAAGATCCTTGGCGTTGACCTTGATGACCGCGACATCGGTGCGCTCATCGGTACCGACCACCGTGGCGGCCAGTTCGCGACCGTCGGTCATGATCACCTTCAACTTGTCGGCGCCGGCAACGACGTGGTTGTTGGTGAGGATATAGCCATCCGTGCTGACGATCACACCCGAACCGACGCCCTGTTGCGGCAGTTCCTGCGGCATGCGGCGCTGGCTTCCACCCGGGACGACGAAGGGCCCGAAAAAGGGATCATTGTAGATCATGGCCCCCTGATTCGTGTCGACGTTCTCCTTGGCCTCGACGCGCACGACGCTCGGAGCGACGCGCTTGACGATCGGGCTGAACGAAACGGAGTTCTCCGCACCCTTGGGCAGCGGCGCGGCGTCGACCTTGACGCTGACCGACGCCTTGGGTTCGGACTTAGACTGGGCGATCGCGAGGCCGGCGGCGCCGGCGAGAAAAACGGCGAACAACGCGAGTGCCCTGCGCCGGCCGAGTTGGGTGAGGAAGGATGGATTCATGGAAGGAGTGGGTTGAATGTGGCAGTCCGAGCGCCGCCACCATACCCCACTCCCCTTGCCCGCCCCTTTCCCGAGGCTTACATCTTTGAAAGAATGATCGAACCCGGCGGATAGGGTGCGTCACTCGTGACCGCCGGAATTTCCGTGAGTAGGGTTGCCTCGACGAGGCGACCGCGATGCCCGGACCGATCCTGGCCGGGTCGTCGACCCAGCCCGCCCTCGATCCCGGCGCCCACGGAGCGGGCGCCCTACCGGGGAAAATAAAAAGGGCCGGCGCCGCGCAATGCGACGCCGGCCCGAAGACGGGCTGGAACGGGCGAGGACGATCAGACGGCGGCGTCGCCGTGCTCGTCGGTGCGGATCCGGATCACGTCCTCGAGGGGGAGGACGAAGACCTTGCCGTCACCGATCTTGCCTGTCTTGGCGGCGCCGATGATGGCGGCGACCGCCTTGTCCTTCGCCTCGTCGGCGACGGCGAGCTCGAGTTTCACCTTGGGCAGGAAGTCCACGGTGTACTCGCTCCCACGATAGATCTCGGTGTGGCCTTTCTGGCGACCGAAGCCCTTGACCTCGGTGACCGTCATTCCCTCGATGCCGGCGGCGCTGAGCGCCTCCTTCACTTCGTCCAGTTTGAAGGGCTTGATGATGGCGATGATGAGTTTCATGTGATGTGTGTTCGAGGTTGGGTGGATCAGGAGACGTAGCCTTCTTCGCCGTGGTCGTTGATATCAAGACCTTGCGTCTCCACCTCAGGCGAGGGCCGGAGGCCGACGATGGCCTTGACGATGTAGGCAATGATCACGGTGGAAACCACAGCCAACACCAAAGTGATCCCGATGGCCTTGACCTGCTCCAGCCAGAGGCTCTTGCCGACGATATCCTTGAGGTTGGTGCTGAGGTTGGCGTTGACGTCGGCCGTCGCGAGGAAGCCGGTCAGGAGCGCACCCATGGTGCCACCGACGGCGTGCACGCCGAAAGTGTCGAGGGCGTCGTCGTAGCCGATCATGGCCTTGAACTTCATGACGAAGAAGTAGGGGACCACGGCGGCGAGGACGCCGATGATGACCGCGCCCGTGGGAGTCACGAATCCGCAGGCGGGGGTGATCACGACGAGGCCAGCAACCGCACCCGAGCAGAAACCCAGGATGGAGGCGTGACCGCGGGTGACCTTTTCGATCAGGGCCCAGGTGAAGCAGGCAACCGCGGTGGCCAGCGTCGTGGTGGTGAAGGCGTTGGCCGCCACACCGTCGGCGGCGACCGCCGAGCCGGCGTTGAAGCCGTACCAGCCGACCCAGAGCATGCCGGTGCCGACCATGCACAGCACCATGCTGTGCGGGGCCATCTTTTCCTTACCGAAGCCGAGACGCTTGCCCAGGATGATGCAGAGGATCAGCGCGGACCAGCCCGAGCTCATGTGCACCACGGTGCCGCCCGCGAAGTCGATCGCCTTGATCGAGGCGGTGGCATTCCAAACGCCGTTCATCAGGCCCGTGATGCCCCAGACCATGTGGGCGAGGGGAAAGTAAACCACGAACATCCAGATCGTGATGAAGAGCATGATCGAGGTGAACTTCATGCGTTCGGCGATCGCGCCCACGATCAGGGCGGGCGTGATGATCGCGAACATCAGCTGGTACATCGCGAACAC
>CAIYFD010000232.1 GCA_903925425.1 uncultured Opitutia bacterium
GGTGTCGATCAGGAAGCGATATGGCCCGGAGCGGTCCCATTTCGCCTCGATGAGCAGGAGGTTCCCGTGCCGCTCGGCGGGCAGGACGACCAGCGGCTCGGCGAGCTTGGTGAAGCCGGGCCGGGAGATGGCGGACCGGATGCTGGTGCAGCCCGGCGCCAACCCGAGGGCGGCGGCCAGCAGCCAGACAGCGGGGCGGCGCAGGGGGGCGGTCATTTCACCGGCTTGGGCAAGGCGGCGCAGAGGAAAAGGGCTGCGAGGGACATCGCCGCGCCGGCGATGAAGACGCTGGTGCCACCGCGCCACCAGAACAGGACACCCGCGCAGACCGGGGTGATGGCGCGGGAAAGTGAGCCGAGGGACCGGAAGATGCCAAGCACCCGGCCCTGCTCGGCCGGACCGGCGTACAGGGAGATCAGCCCCGAGGTGGCGGGATTGACGAGGCCGGAGCCGGTGGCGAGCACCGCGATGCCGGCGTAGAGCAACCAGGGCGCGCCGGGGTAGGCGACCATCAGCAAGCCAATCGTGGTGAGCCCGAGGCCGATGGTGAGCACGCGGATCTCCTCCATCTTCACGAGGAGTTTGCGCACGATGTAGCCTTGGGTGATCACCGCGCAGATGCCGAGGAAGGCGAGCATCAGGCCGTTTTGCGACGACGTGTAGCCGAAGCGGCGGGTGGCGAGGAAGGTGAGCGAGGACTCCATCGCGACGAAGGCGACGGAGAACACGAAGGCCACGAGGTTGGCGCGGCGCAGGGCGGGGTTGCCCAGCCCGAGGATCGCGCTGATCGGGTTGCGCAGGCGCGGCTCCAGCGCCGCGCCGCGGGCTTCGGCGGAGAGGGTCTCCTTGAAGCGCCGCTTGATCCAGACGAGGTTCACCACGCATAGGCTGAGCGAGATGAGCGCCGGCACCGAGAACGGGTTGATGCCGAAGCGGGCGAGCGACGGGTGTGAATCGAGCAGGTTGTAGCGGGCCGCGAAGGCGCCGAGGCCGGGACCGGTCACGAGGCCCAGACCGAAGGCCGCGCCGACGACACCCATCGCCTTGGAGCGCTCAGCGCGCGAGGTGACATCGGCCACGGCCGCGGTGGCGACCGAGATGTTGCCGCTGAAGGCGCCGCTCACGATCCGCGATACGAGAAAGAGCCAGAAGGAGCCACTGATCAGCCAGAGGAAGTAGCCGACGGCGGTGCCCGCGACCGAGAGCAACAGCACGCCGCGGCGGCCGCGCCGGTCGGAGACCGAGCCCCAGAACGGCGCAAAGATGAACTGGAGGATGGAGAAGACCGAGCTCAGCACGCCGCCGAAGAGCACCGGGGCGTAGCTCTCGATCCCGAAGCTGTGGGCGAGGGCGTTGACCTGTCCGAGCATCCATCCGAGCGCGCCGGTGTTGCCCTCGAGGTTCAGGTAGTGGGTGAGGAGATCCGGTCCGAGCGGAAAGATGATCGAGAAACCGATCAGGTCGATGTACAGCGTGAGAAAAATCACACCCAGCGACAGGGGGCGGGCGGGTGAGGGTGCGGCGGGAAGGGACGAAGAGGACACGTTGGCTGGAAGGAAAAGCGCTTCCGCCACCGACGCCAAGGAACAACCGGAAGTGCCCCGCGATTTAACGGCGAGGATTGAGGCGGGGGCGTTGTCCCTCACGCACCGGATGGACGCCTCAGCGCTCGGACCGGTTTTCCCTCTCCCAGTGAAAACGGTGCAGCATGCGGTGGGCGAACGGAGCGATCAGCACGCCGATGGTGCTGATGAAGACGATGCCGCTGAACAGGGCGTAGGTGCCGGCGAATACCTTGCCGGTGTCAGTCTGGAGCGGGGTGAGCGGCCCCATGCCGGAAAGGATCATCGCCGCGTTGGCATAGGCGTCGATCCAGCCCTGGCCCTCGATGTAATGATAGCCGAGCATACCGATGAAGAGGCTGCCGCCGATGATGACCGCGGCCGTGCTGACATGCCGGATCAGCCGGCGGTAAAACTGGTCGCGGGGCAGCAGCGGCTGGGTGCGGTGCTCGTACATGCTGCCGCTGATCTAGCCTGACGATGAAGCCCAAGGCAAGGGGCGCGAGGGTGATGCCTGAGGACGGATGGCGGAGGGCAGAAGTCGGGGATCAGATTCCGGAGGTCAGGCTTCCGCGATCGGAGTTCAACCTTCCGGCGTCCGTCGCCGGTCCTCCGCCCTCTGCGATCCGGCGACCGGCCGCCTCAGCGCCGTTCCTCGATCCCGACCCACGGGGACGTCGGGCCCTGCCGCGAACGGAACCTCAGAGCTTGTACGGCAGCGGGAATCTCGCGGTCAGCGCGAGGACGCGCGTCTTGGTGTCGGCGATCGCGGTGGGTTCATTCGGGGTGCCGATGGCCTTGAGGACGGTGTCGATGCAGGCGGCGATCTCGTCCATGTCCTGGGCGAGCAGGCCGCGGGTGGTGATGGCCGGGGTGCCGAGGCGGATGCCGGAGGCCTGGAAGGGGGAACGCGTCTCGAACGGGACGGTGTTCTTGTTGCAGGTGATGTTGGCGAGATCGAGGGTCTCCTGGGCCTTCTTCGCGGTGAGTTCGGGCAGGTTGGCGCGGAGGTCGACGAGGAAGAGGTGGTTGTCGGTGCCGCCGGACACGATCCGGTAGCCGCGCGACTGCATCGCGGCGCAGAGGGCGCGCGAGTTCTTGATGATCTGGGCGGAGTAGGTCTTGAACTCGGGCTTGAGGCACTCGCCGAAACACACGGCCTTGGCGGCGATGACGTGCATGAGCGGGCCGCCCTGGGCGCCCGGGAAAACCGCGGAGTCGATCACCTTGGCGTGGGCGGTGCGGCAGAGGATCAGGCCGCCGCGCGGGCCGCGCAGGGTCTTGTGCGTGGTGGTCGTGACGAAGTCGGCGTGGGCAATGGGCGACGGGTGGTCACCCGCGGCGACGAGGCCGGCGATGTGCGCGATGTCGGCGAAGAGCAGGGCGCCGACGGAGCGGGCGATTTCACCCATGCGGGCGAAGTCGATGACGCGGGAGTAGGCGCTGGCGCCGACGGTGATCATCTTGGGCTTCTCGCGCTGGGCCGTGGCGGCGAGCTCGTCGTAGTCGATCAGGCCGTTGTCCTCACGGACACCGTACTGCACGAACTGATAGAGCTTGCCGGAGAAATTGGCGGGGTTGCCGTGGGTGAGGTGGCCGCCGTGACTGAGGTTCATGCCGAGGATCTTGTCACCCGGCTGGAGCACGGAGGTGTAGACGGCGAAGTTGGCCTGGGAGCCCGAGTGCGGCTGCACGTTGGCGTGCTCGGCGCCGAAGAGCTGCTTGGCACGGTCGATCGCGAGCTGCTCGACCTTGTCGACGAACTCGCAGCCGCCGTACCAGCGTTTGCCCGGGTAACCCTCGGCATACTTGTTGGTCAGCACGCTGCCCTGGGCCTGCAGGACCGCCGGGTAGGTGAAGTTCTCCGAGGCGATGAGCTCAATGTGGCTCTGCTGGCGGGAGAACTCGGAGGAGATGGCGGCGTAGAGCTCGGGATCGAGCTGCGGGAGCGGCGTGGCGTTGAGCATGTGCGGAGGGTCGGGGGATCGGGAGGCGGAGAGGGAAGCCGCGAGCGAAAGTGAAAGGGCGGCGCGGGCAACACGAAAGGGGAAGATTCCATCGATCCGTGCGTCATAGCCGCGCCAATCAACGCCGAACACCGAACGTCCAACGCTGAACGCTCAAGTCGATCCGCCAAGCCAAGCCTCCTGCCTGAGCGTGGGGCGTTGGGCGTTCAGCCTTCGGCGGCCCCGCCTGGTTTCAGGTGTAATGCGTCTTCAGGAACGCCAGCAACGAGGGGATCGCCTCGACCATCTCGTCGCGGCAGGCCTCGTAGATCTTGAGCGGGCCGCCGTAGGGGTCGCCGATCTCCTTGTCCTCGGCGCGCGGCAGGAATTCCCGGAAGAGGTACACGTGCTTTGGCGGCGGGGTGAGCGTGAGCTGGATCATGGCCCGGTGGGACTCGGTCATGACGAGGATGAGCGACGCCTCCTGCGCGAGCTTGGCGGTGAGCGGCTGGCTGCGGCTCCCGGCGATGTTGATGCCGGCCTTCTTGAGGGCGGTGACGGAATTCTCGGACACGAGCTCACCCGGGCGGGCGGCCACGCCGGCGGAAACGACCTTGAGGGAGCGCAGCGGCTCGGGTTGGCCCGCGAGCGCATGCTGCAGCAAACCGGCCGCCATCGGGCTGCGGCAGATGTTGGCGGTACAGACGGTGACGATGGGTCCGGTCGCGGGCATCAGGCGGAGGCGAATGGACACTCTACCGGCGGAAAAGGAAAGCCCTACTTGATCCGGCCGAGGGCGAGGAGCGAGCGATGGAGCTGCACGGCGCGCTGGAGCACGGCGTCGACCAAGGGGGGAGGCGTACCCGGAGCGGGCGGGCGGGTTGGTGGGGCGGGCGGGCCGGGCTTGCCGTCGGTGTCGGCGGCCGCATCGCGGCGGATCAATGCGGCTTCGTCGAAGCGTTGCTTCGCGGTGGGGGTGACGACCAGGTCGGTCAACGCGGTGCCGTGGTCGTAGGCCTCGTAGGCTTTGCGATCGGCGGCCGCGTCCACGTCGATGACGATGTCGGCCGGGAGGCTCGTGCCGGACGGAGCGAGGGTGATGACTCCGCTGGGGAGATGTCCGGGAGCGAGGGCGTCGAGCAAGGCCGGCTGGGTGCCGCTGTTGAACAGCACAAAGACCGGGGCGTTGGCCCGGGCGCGGGAGTTCAGCCAGGTCGCCACCGCGAATCCGTCATTGGCTCCCACGGTGGCGAAACGCAGGTCGAGCACGAGGGCGCCGGTGGTGGCGGGCGGAGCGGAGGCGAGGCCGGCGGGGAACTCCCGCACGCGCAGGTAATCGAGGTTCTGGCCCAGGGCCCCGACGGGGGCCGTCGCCGTCGGCGTGGCCGGCGACTTGGCGGCGGGGGCGGGCGTGGCGGCGGCCCGGAGCCCGGGCGCCGGGAGGGCGAGGCCGAGCGCGACGAGCAGGATCCGACCGATCGGTCCGAGGCCGCTGGCGCTTTCGGATTTCATCGGCGCTGGAGCTGGCGGGCGCCGATGTCGCGGCGGAAGTACTTGCTCGCGCATTGGAGAGCGTCGCAGGCGGCGTAGGCGTTGGCCGCGGCCTGCGGGAGACTCGGGGCGAGGGCGGTGACGCCCAGCACGCGGCCGCCGTTCATCACGATCTGCCCTGCGGCGTTTTTCGCGGTGCCGGCGTGGATGAAGGTGACACCGCTCGACGGAGCCGGGAAGGTGATGACATCGCCCTTCGGGTAGGCGTCGGGGTATCCCTTGGCGGCGATGACGACGCAGAGGGCGTGTTCGGGCCGGACCTTGAGCGTGGTGCCGCGGAGCGTGCCGGTGGCGGCGGCCCAGAGAAGGGCCAGGACGTCGTTCTCGAGGCGCGGGAGCACGACCTGCGTCTCGGGATCGCCGAAGCGGGTGTTGTACTCGAGTACGCTCGGTCCGGTTGGCGTAAGCATGACGCCGATAAAAAGTGTGCCACGGAAGTCGATGCCCTCGTCGGCGATGGCGTTGACCGACGGGCGGACGATCTCGCGGTCGATCTGGTCGAGCAGGGCGGGCGTGACGACCTCAGCCGGGGAGTAAGTGCCCATGCCGCCGGTGTTCGGGCCCGTGTCGCCGTCGCCGATGCGCTTGTGGTCCTGCGAAGTCGGCAGGATCACGTAGTCGCGGCCCGAGACGACGACGAGGATGGAGGTCTCCTCGCCGGTGAGGCAGTCCTCGATGAGGATCTGAGATCTGAGATTTGAGATTTGAGATGCCGGGCGCAGCGCCAGCAGGGCCTGAACGGCGGCCTCGGCCTCGGCGTGGGACTGGGCGACGACGACGCCCTTGCCGGCGGCGAGGCCGTCGGCCTTGACGACGATCGGGGCGGGGCGGGCCCGGAGGTAGGCGATCGCGGGCGCGGCCTCGTCGAAGAACGCGGCGGCGGCGGTGGGGATCCGGTACTTCAGGAGGATCTCCTTGGTGTAGATCTTCGACGCCTCGAGCCGCGCGCCATCGGCCTTCGGGCCGTAGGCGGGGATGCCGGCGGCGGCGAGCGCGTCGACGAGGCCGAGCGAGAGGGCGACCTCGGGGCCGACCACGACGAAAGCGACTTTCTCGTGCTGGGCGAGCGCGACCAGGCCGGGGATGTCATCGGCGGCGACGGGGAAACACGCGGCGTCCTGCGCGATGCCGGCGTTGCCGGGAACACAGAGGACCCGGGGCTTGGCGGGGCTCGCGAGCAGCGCGCGGACGAGGGCATGTTCGCGTCCGCCGGAGCCGACGACGAGGACCGAGGAGGGGAGGGAGGGCATCACAGCACGTGCAGCTTCTTGCGGTAGAACGCGACCACCTCGTCGGGATCGTCGGTGAAGAGGATGTAGTCAGCGATCCACTCGGGGGCGCGCTTGGATCGGATCATTTCGTTGACCTGCTTTTCGAGGTCGCCCCAGAACTTCGCGTTGAAGAACACATACGGCACGCGGGGGCGGATCCCGAGCTTGAGGTTGCAGAGCTCGATGCCGATTTCTTCGAGGGTACCGACGCCGCCGACGTTGAAGATGCAAAAATCCGCCGCCTCGAACCATTTCTGGCGGAAGTGGCGCGACGATTCCTGGAAGGTGTTGAAGAAGTCGACGCCGAGCTCGGGTGGTTGGGCCTCAAGTTCGAGGAAGCACGCGCCGGTGAGGGCGCCCTTGTCGCGGGCCTGGTCGGTCGCGAGGCGCATCACGCCGCCGCCGCCGCCGGTGAGCACGCCGAGGTTGTGGCCAATGAAGCTCGTGAGCTTGTCGACGAGCTGGGAGATGCGGTCGGTGTCGGCCTGATCGAGCCCGACGGCGGAGCCATAGAACGCGAGCACGGTGGACTCCTGGAACTTGCGGGCCATCTCCTCGCGGACAAAGAAGCCGTGCTCCTTCTTGTAGGTGTGGAGGTAGAGGTCCTTGGTCAGCTCGTCGTACCAGTACACTTGGACGCCGATGCTGTTGAAGGTGTCGAGGCGGGCGTGGGCGTTGCTGGAGAGGAAGTAGCCGTGGGTGCGGGACGCCTTGCGGAAGATGATGCGCCGCAGTTTCAGGTCGCCGAGGCGGGTGAGGAGCTCGATGTGCTCCAGCAGGTCCGGGAAGAAGTCGATGATCAGCGTGTCGGAGTCGGCCGGGGCATTGTCGAGCGCCTGGATCATGGTGCGGCTGCCAACCGGGCAGGCCTCGCCTTCGAGGAACTTGCGCAGGTCCTCGTTGGCGCGGACGAAGATGCAGCGGTTCTCCATTGAGCCGCTCTGGCCGCGGACGGTGATCTTGGTGCGCGGGCGGGCCTCGCCGGTGTCCTGCGCCGGGTTGGCGTCGAGGCACTTGAACATGTCGGTCGCGGTCGAGAGCAGGCGGACGCGTTTTTTGGCGAGGGACTTGATCTCGGGGTCGTTGACCTCGGGGGCGCGGAAGAGCTCGACCGAGACCATGGGGTTCACGACCGGCTGGTCGCCGGTGTTGTAGATCTCGAGCATGACATTCGTGCCGAAGGTCTTGATCGGATCGAGCAGGACGGCGCTGGTGTGGATGCCAAAATTGCCCTCGCCCTGGTTGAGGACCACATAGTGCTCCTTCAGGTACATGGAGCAGCTGGTGAGGATGCCGGAGCGCGGCGGGATGGTGAGGGGCGAGCGGTCGTGGCGGAGCTGGGCCTTGTCGAGGAAGCTGCGACCGGCGTGGCCGCTGACCACGTGCTCGAAGTTGTGGCGCTGCAGGCGGGGATTCAGCGTGTAGCAGACTTGGTGGGGCGTGAGGAAGACGCGCCCGAGCCGGTCGATACTGATGGTGTCGGGCAGCTTGAGGTCATTTTCCTGGATGGCATTCCAGATCTCGGCGGTCGTGAGCTTGGCGGCGACCGGCGCGTAAAAGAGCCGGCCCACCGGGGCCCCGCTGCGCAGGAGCTTTTTCCAGTACGGGGCGTTGGGGAAGCTGGGGTCGAAAAGGAACGCGTCGACGGTCATCACCAGCCGGTTGCCGTCGATGACCGGGCCGCCGTGCACGAGCATCTCGATGCCGATGCGGGCGAGGGAGCTCCGCTCCGAGTACTTGAGGGAGGCCAGGTTGGCCTTGAGGAAATCGAACTCGGCGGGGTTCCGGGGCCAGAAGGCGAGCGTCAGCGTGACAAAAAGTTCATCCTTGTTCTTCACCTGCAGGATCTGTCCATCCTGGCTCGTCCAGAATTGATCGGCGTTCATGTTTTGGGCCGGGAGGGAAGCAGCGTGCTCCGGGCGAGACAAGCGGGGACTGACTGACTGGCCGCGGCGCCGCCGCCGTTCCGCCCGGGGCAATTTGGCCGGGCCGCTGGTCCCGCTTAAGGGATTGCATTCGGATGGGTCGGCTGGCACAGGCTTGAGTTTTCCGGAACAAACCGACCCCGCAGCTCCTCTACACCCATCCACCAAACCGTATGAAACCTTACGTCCCCCTCATGCTTGCCCTCGGCGGCCTCGGCGCGTTTTCCGCCCTTTCCGCTCAGGAAGTGAAGCTCAACGTCCCCCCCGCTGCTACCGCTGCCGCCTCCGCGGCGAAGCCGGCCGCTCCGGCCGTCACGCATACCGAGGCCGAGATCCTCCAGGTGGTTGGCTGGGTCATGGGCAAGAACAGCCAGATCGACACGTTCGATTTCACGCCCGAGCAGCTTGCGACCCTCTTCAAGGGGTTCCAGGTCGCCGCCGCTGACAAGGAGGTCCCGATTTCCCTCGATGCGATCGGGCCCGAAGTTGAGGCCTTCGTCCAGAAGCGCCAGGACGCCTATGTCAACAAACTGAAGACCAAGGGCACCGCGGAAGGCACGAAGTTCTTCGCCGACCTCAAGGCCAAGGCTGGCGTGCAGTTCACCGCCAGCGGCCTGGGCTACGAGATCCTCAAGCCGGGCACCGGCGCCAACCCGAAGACCACCGACACCGTGACCGCCAATTACAAGGGCACGATGATCAGCGGTGAGGTCTTCGATACCACCTTTGATTCGGCTACGGGTGGCAAGGCCGAGCCGGTCACCTTCGAGCTGGCCAACGTGATCGAGGGTTGGAAGGAAGGCATCCAGAAAATCAACAAGGGCGGCCGCATCAAACTCTACATCCCGGCGAAGCTCGCCTACGGCGAAGACGGCCGCCAGGGCATCCCGCCGAATTCGGCCCTGATCTTCGAGGTCGAGCTCCTGGACTTCAAGGCGACCCCCGGACCAGCCTCGGTCGGACCGACGCTCCCGGCCCCGGCCATGGCGAAGTAAGTCTCCTTAGCGCACTTTCAACCCGCCACTTTCGTGGCGGGTTTTTTTTCGGCGTTGGCAAGGGCGGCGCTCCGCCTTTCCTCAAGGCGCGCCATGCCCAACTCCGACGTCAATCTCTACCTCGTGGGTTTCATGGGCACGGGGAAGACCACGGTCGGCCGGGCCGCGGCTGTGCGGCTGGGCTTCACATTCATCGACAGTGACCACGAGATTGAGCGGGCCGGCGGGAAAACGATCGCCCGGATTTTCGCCGAGGACGGCGAGCCGGCATTCCGCCGGATGGAGCGGACCTTCATCGAGTCCGGGCACCCCGCGACCGGGCGGGTGGTGGCCTGCGGCGGCGGCCTCGTGGTCCAGCCGGGCATGCTTGAACTCCTGCAGGCGCGCGGGGTGGTCGTCTGTCTTCATGCCACCTTGGAAACCATTCTCAGCCGGACGAGCGGCAGCAATCACCGGCCGTTGCTGGATGTGACGGACCCGGCGGAGCGCATCCGGGCCCTGTATGCCGAGCGTGAGCCGGTCTACCGGCGCGCGGGCTCGGTGATCCTGACCGACGGCCGGCCGCTGCTGGAGGTGGTCGGCCATGTGGTGCGGGCCTACCGGCGCGACGCGGCCGGCTGGCATCCGCCTGCGGTCCCGCCGAGCCCATGAACGGATCGGCGGAGTCCCTGCGCGGGCGCCTACACAGTCTGGGTTTTGACGAGGTGCGGTTTGCCTCGGCCGCCGCCCCGCCTTCCTCGGGCCTGACCGGATGGCTCGGTGCCGGGATGCAGGCCGACATGCACTGGATGGAGCGATCGGCCGGCAAACGACTGGACGCCGCGGCGGTGCTGCCCGGCGTGCGGTCGGTCATCATGCTCGGGGTGAATTATTGGGATGGCCGGCCGACGCCCGAAGACGGGCGTCCGATCTGGGCGCGGTATGCCGGCCACGCCGACTATCACGACACGCTCAAGCCGGCCTTGGTTGCGGCCGGGAAGATCCTGGAGTCGGACCTTGGGATCGCACCCGAGGACTACCGTTACTATGTCGACACCGGTCCCGTGCTCGAGCGCGGCTGGGCGGCCCGGTCGGGGCTGGGTTTCATCGGGAAGAACGCGATGTTGATCTCGCGCACGCACGGAAACTGGCTGCTGCTGGCCGCAATCCTGGTGCGCGCCGAGATTGAGCCCGACCCTGCGATCCGCCGTGCGGAACCGGCGCGGGCTGCGCCGAATGGGGTCGGCCTGCTCTGCGGAAGCTGCACGCGCTGCCTCGACGCTTGTCCCACGCAGGCGTTTTCGGCCCCCGGGGTGCTGGATGCGCGCCGCTGCATTTCGTACCAGACCATCGAGAACAAGGGGATGATTCCCCGCGCATTGCGCACGGCGATCGGCACGCGGATCTACGGCTGCGATGTCTGTCTCGAGGTTTGTCCGTGGAATCGTTTCGCCCAAGCCGGCCGGGGAATCCTGCTGGAAGTCCGGGATGGGATCACGGGGCTGTCGCTCCGGGAGATCCTGACCCTGACGCCGGGTCGTTACGCGGAGGTGTTCCGCGGCACGGGGGTCAAGCGCCTGAAACTCACCGGACTGCTTCGCAATGCCTGTGTGGCGGCGGGCAACTCCGGCGATCGGAGTCTGCTGGGCGAACTGGTGGCGTTGGCCGCGCATCCGGCGGCGCTGGTCCGCGCGCATGCTGTGTGGGCGGTCCGGCGGCTGGCACCGGCGGAATGGGATCGTCTGCTCGCGAATCCGCGCCTGAGCGAAGCCGACGGGGACGTGCTTGAGGAATACGCCGCCGTCTAGCCGGCGGCAGGGGCAGATTTGAAAGCGGCGTTAAAGCGTTGGATCGCCTCGGCCGGAGGCCGGACCGGCTTGCCCTGCAGATCAATGAAGGCGTGGACGGTCTCGCCGGTCGCGAGCAGCTCGGCCTCGCGCCAGACCTCGTAGGCAAGGTGGATGCGCAGAACCGGCTTTTCCTTCAGCGTGGTGATGATCGTGAGCGTGTCGTCGTAGACCGCGGGCCGCAGGTAGCGCGCGGAGACTTCGAGGACCGGGAGACGGAAGCCGGCCTCCTCGAGTCCGCGGTAGGGCAGCCCGATTTCCTTGAGCAGGGTGGTGCGGCCGATTTCGAACCACGGCAGGTAGTTTCCGTGGTAGACGACGCCCATCATGTCGGTTTCGGCGTACCGGACGGTGACCTGCTGGCGGGATTGAATCATGATCGGGAGGCGGGCGGCCGACTACGTTTGGGCCGAGTGGAACAGTGCGTGGGCGGATTCCTTCCAACAGTTCCGCCGCGACCATTCGCGGCCCGCCTCGCCCAGCTGGCGGCGCAGGGCCGAGTTGGTGATAAGTTTCTCGAACGCGGCGGTGAGCTGGGCGGGCCGGTCCGGAGGCACCAGTAGACCGGTTACGCCGTCGGCGACGGCCTCCCGGACGCCGCCGACATCGTGGGCGATGATGGGCAGGCCGTGGGCGGCGGCTTCGAGGTAGACCAGGCCGAAGCCTTCGATACTGTCCCCGTGGTTGATGCTCGTCATGGCAAAGATGTCGGCGCGGTCGTAGATCCGGCTGAGCTCCTCGTCAGGGACGTCGCCAAGGAAGCGAATGGGGAAATCGGCACCCGCGGCTTCCTGACGGAGCTCGCGTTCGTAGCTGGCGCGCGGATGGCTGCCGATCAGCCAGTATTCGATCTGGCCGCGGAATTCGGGGGCGAGCCCGCGCAAGGCACGCAGGGTCAGGAGCTGGCCCTTGCGCGGATGGAGGCGGCCGACGGTGAGGACCACGATCCGGTCGCGCGGGGCGGCTTCGCTGCGCGGCACGACGGCAAAGTCGGCGCGGAGGGCGCCGGGGGTCAGGAAGGTCTTCCCCTCCGCCTCGGGGAAATGCTCGCAGAGCAGTTCCTGGGTGTAGCTGGAAAGCGTGCTGATCCGGGTGGCATGCTTGATCAAACGCCGCCCGAGATGACGCGTCCAAGCGCTGCGGGAGAAGCGCAGGATTTCCGAGCCATGGAAGGTGAGGACCAGCTGTTCCGGGCGGAAAGCGCGGAAAAACTGCAGCATCATCATCGCCAGCATCGGCCCCGGTTCCGCCAGATAGACTGTGGCATGGCGCAGGCGCCGCCGTTCGCGGATCAGCTCGCGGGCCAGCCGCAGCTGGCAGATAAAGTCGTGGGAACCCTTGAGCGGAAGCCGCCGCAGCCGGAAGGGCCAGTCCTTCTCGGCCTCAGGCGTGGCGGATTGGGCCCAGACTTCGACGTCGTAGCCGAGATGGGTCGAGGCCCGGGCAATCTCCTCGGTAAACGTCGCGATCCCCCCGCGTTTCGGGAAAAACTCGTGCGTGATCAGGAAAACAGGCCGGGAGGAGGCGGTGGCAGACATGCGCGAGGTAGGTCACGTTTGAGTAGCAAACGGGTGGTGGCAAGACCGCCGGATCCTCTCGCCCGCCCAATCGGAACCCTTTCCGGCAGAGTGAGTCAGTCGCCGGGCCGGCAAATAAGGCCTTGGGGGCCGGGAAAAATACGTTTACATCTTAAGCCTGTTTGAAATAGCAATTTGCCATGGTTCCGAACCCAGATCAACCGACCGGGCCTGAGGCAAAGCCGTTTATCGGATTGGCCAAGACCTTCACGCCTGAAGATGAGGCCGCGCTGCGCGAGTCGCTGAAGCGTTGCTCGCCCTCCACGTTCGAGGCTGCGGTTCAGTACCGTCGTACCGGCAATCCCGAGCACGTTCCGGCGGTTGTCATCGGTGTGATCGAACGCTTTGTGGAACCGGACCTCCGGGTTAAGCTGAAGGAGGCCGACGACGATCTGCGCCTGATCGATGATCTCGGCGTCGATTCCCTGACGATGATGGAGATCGTGGTTCTGGTGGAGGATGTCCTCACGATGACCATCAACAACGACGAGCTGCGCAACCTGCGCACGGTCGGGGATGTTAAGCTCTTCATCGATTGCAAGATCCGGGGTCTCCCGCTGCCGAAGCCGACCAAGTTCCTCCCCGTGGAGCAGATCGTGGGCGTGATGCCGATCCAGCCTCCGTTCCTTTTCCTCAACGAGGCTTCTGTCAGCTCGAGCGGCGCCAACGCCAAGTACAAGATCACCGGTCAGGAATTTTTCCTGCAGGGTCACTTTAAGGACAACCCGGTGATGCCGGCCTCGATCATGCTCGAGGCGCTCGGCCAGCTCGGCGTTCTCTTCCTGCTGGAGGGCATTGCGACCGAGCAGGGCAAGGTGGTCAGTCCGTCCACGATTTTCTTCACCGGTTGCGAGGGCGTCCGCGCTCACCGCATCTGCCGTCCGGGAGACATCCTTTCGATCTCGATCAAGCCGAAGCGGACAAAAATGCCGCTGGCGACATTCGAGGGCTCGATCCGGGTGGGTCAGGAAAAGGCGGCGATCGTCGAGGAGTTCACCCTGACTTTCGGTCTTGAGGATGCCGCGACGGTTACGCCCCTCGTCCGCCTGCCGGTTGTCCCGGCCCCGACCAGTATCACTGGTCTTGGTCAGGTCGCCAACGGGACCGGTCCGAACGCCTGAGATTGTCAGCGGGCGGCGAGCGATTGTCCCGCGTTGACCGCGGGTAGTCCGCCCGTTGTTGTTGGCCCCCTGCTGATGGCGGAATCGTCGCACCTACTGGGTGGGGCGCCCGAAACCATCGGTCTGCATCGAAATGCCAAAAGTCTACATCACGGGTCTGGGATTCATCACGAGCATTGGCAACGACCGCGCGAGCGTGACGAATAGCCTGCGTACCCTGCAGCACGGTTTTGAGCATTACGCCCCTTTCCAGGGTCCCGAGGTCCCGGTCAAGATCGCGGCCCCGGTCCGCGGCTTCCAGTTGGATTCGACCGACCCCGAGGACTGGACGTTCCCCGCGGGTTATACGATCAAGCGCGAAGTGCTGCGGGGCATGTCGCCCAACGCCGTCTATTCCTGGTGCGCGATGCAGCAGGCGATCGCCGATGCGCGCCTGACCGATGCCGAGGTCTCCAACCGGCATACCGGGCTGTACGCCGCCTCGGGCGGCTCGCCGTTCCTGATGGGGCACATGCTTCACCGCATGCACACCCAGGGGATCATGAAGTGTTCACCGCTGGGCATCGTGGCTTCGATCGCGGGCACCCTGAATTTCAATCTGGTGGCGCACTTCAGGATCAAGGGCGCCTCGGGCGGATTTTCCTCCGCGTGCGCGTCGTCGTCCCATGCCTTGGGCTTTGCCTACGATGAACTGGCGCTGGGCCGCCAGAAACGGATGTTCGTGGTCGGGGCGGAAGATGGAAACCTCGATGCCATCCTGCCGTTTGCGAGCATGCGGGCCCTGTCCCTGCAGACCGATCCGAACCTCGCCTCGCGTCCCTTCGATACCGGCCGCGACGGCTTTGTCGGCACCGGCGGTGCGGTCGTGCTCGTCCTTGAAACTGAGGACGAAGTCGCCCGGCGCGGCGTGCCGGTTTATTGCGAGGTCGCCGGTTGGGGACAGGCGTCGGACGGACATAATGTCGCGATTTCGCACCCCGACGGGCAAGGTTTGGCCGCGGCCATCCAGCTGGCCCTTGAGGCCACCGCCACGCCTGTCGAAGCGGTGGATTACGTGAATGCCCACGCCACCTCCACGCCGATCGGCGACACGTCGGAGGCGCGGGCGCTCAAGTCGATCTTCCGGCCGCCGACCACGCGCCCGGCCATCAGCAGCACCAAGGCGATCACGGGCCACGGCCTGTCGCTCGCCGGCGCGATGGAGAGCGGATTCTGCGCGCTGGCCATCCGGGACGGCTTCATGCCCGGCTCGGCGCATATCACGAATCTCGATCCGGAGTGCGACGGCCTGAACATCATCCGTTCCACCCTGTCCGCGCAGCCGCGGGTGGTCCTGAACAACGTCAGTGGTTTTGGCGGCGCCAACGTCAGCCTGGTCTTCAAGCAGGCATGAGCAGCGCATTCCGGCACGTCCATGGCTGAGCGCCTCGCGACCCGCTACCGCACCGCCTTGGTTACTGGGGCGAGCACCGGCTTGGGGCGGGCTTTCGCCCAGATGCTGCTGGCGGAGGGCGTGGCGGTCTGGGGCACGTCGCGCGAGGCCGGCCGGCTGGCCGATCTGGCGGGAGAGCACCCGGGCGCATTCCACCCGGTGGTGATGGAGCTCGGCGATGCCGTGGCTGCGACCCGGTCGTTTCGTGAGGCCGAGCAGGCGGCGGGCGGGTTCGATCTCGTCGTCAACAACGCCGGCTACGGGGTGTTCGGGACGTTTGCCGACGTCGATTTTTCCGTCTGGCGCGAGCAGCTGAATGTCATGCTCGTGAACACGGCTCTGATCTCCCATCTCGCTCTGCAGGGACTGCGGGCGCGGGGGCGCGGGGCGCTGGTCAACGTGTCCTCCCTCGCGGCGGAATTCCCGCTGCCCTTTCAAAGCGCCTACAACATGGCCAAGGCCGGGCTCACGGCGCTGGGCGAAAGCCTGCTCATCGAGTGCGCGGGCACGGGTGTGGTCGTGATCGATCTCCGGCCGGGCGACTACCGGACGGATTTCGAGGGCGCGGTGCGCCGGCCGCCGGCGGGGCAGAGCGACGCCCGTCTGCCGCGGGTGTGGGCGGCTTTCGAGAAAATGATGCGGGGCGGCCCGCCTCCGGAGGAGGCAGCGGCGGCGCTGCGCCGGGCGCTGCACCGGGGGAAGAGCGGCACGGTCCGCTGCGGGCGTTTCTTTCAGGCGGTCGTCGCGCCCCTGCTGGCGCGGTTCGGTTCGCTCCCGCTCAAGCGGCGGGTGCAGGCCGGGTACTTCGACCTCGACTGAGCCCGCGCATGTCGAAACTCCGCATCCTTGTCCTCACCTCCAGCACCGGCGCCGGCCACGACGCCCGGGCCGAGGCCTTTGCCGCGTGGTGTTTCCAGCTCTACCGGCACGAGGTGGATGTGCGCATCGAGCAGATGCTGGAGAAGTCGTCGGTGGTGAATCGCGTCGGGGTGAACTTCTACAACCGCATCCAACGTTCAGCCCCGTGGATCCACAAGCTCTTCTACGCCTTCGTCGAGGGGCTGAGCTACCTCAACACCTCGAGCGTGACCTTTGGCGGGGCCTACTATCTCGCGGTGCTGGAGGAATACCGGCCGCACCTGGTCTTCAGCGTCCATGACTGCCTTAACCGGGGTTATTTCCAGGTTGCGCGAAAAACCCTCGGCGCCGACCAGGTGCGCTGCGTCACGTACTGCGGCGAATTCTCCGGCGGCTGGGGCTACTCCCGCAACTGGATCGAGCCCACCGCGGATCTCTATTTTTCCCGCACCCCGACAGCGCAGGACTACGCGATCAAGCAGGGCATCCGGCCCGATCGCGCCAAGGTGCGCGGCTCGCTGATGCTGCCGAAGGCCTACCTCGAGGTGCTCAGCCCGGAGGCGCGGCGCGAGTTCCGCGCGAAGCGCCTCGGGCTCGAGCCGGACCGCTTCACGATTTTCTTGGCGACGGGCGGCAACGGCGCGAACAACCACCTCGAGCTGCTGCCGGCCCTGCTGCCGTATGCCGCCCATCTCCAGGTCATCGTCATCTGCGGGCGCAACCATCAGGCCTATAACGACGCCATCCACTGGCGGGCGAACCATCCCGAGCTGCCCTGCTTCGTCGAGGGCTTCTCCGAGATCGTGCACCTCCACCTGCAGGTGAGCGACGCGATCGTGACCCGCGGCGGCACCACCACCTGCGCAAAGGCCCTGCATTTCCGCTGCCCGGTCATCTTTAACGCCTTTGGCGGCATCATGCCGCAGGAGGAGCTGACCTGGAAATTCTTCCGCAACGGTTCGGCCTCGGAGAAGATCGAGAACGCCGGTGACTTTGCCCACCTGATCAATGCCTGGGTGAAGGACCCCTCGGCATACGTGCGCCTGCGCGACAATTTCCTGCGGCTCCGCTACACCGAGGATCCGACCCTCCTGATCGACGAGCTCGTCGGCCTCGGCAATGAAGTGGCGCGGGCCGACCTGAAGCGGTTGCCGTTCCCGCCGGCGTGAGCGCACGGTGGGGGCTGCGGATGGCTGGGGCCCTGCCCTGGCGCTGAGGAAATGCGTCAGGCGTCGACCGCGGCCCCGAAGCGGGCGACAAAAAAATCCCCGTAAAGTCGGTGCGCGTCAGGCTGCAGGAGGGCAAGCACGGCCTCGCACATCGCCGGGTTCTTGATGTCGTCGCACACAAAAATGCAGTTCTGGCGGTCGATCAAGGGGATCAATGACGGGAGATTGCGCTTAATTTCCGTGAGATCGTGGGCGGCATCGCAATAGATGAAGCGAAACTGTTCGGTGGAGCAAAAATTCAGCAGATCGCCGACAAAAATGGTCACGAGTTCGCCCAGTCCGCGATCAACGAGATTTTCGCTGAGCGAAGCGATCGAACCGCCGGGCCGGAGAATGTGCCGGGTGTAGCGCTCGGCGAGTTTCGGCGGTTTGGCATAAACGGAAATACCCCAGAAATTCTCCCAGTCCTCGAGCGAGGCGAAACCCTTCTCGATCGTGATGAATTTCGACGGGTTACGCCGGTTCCGGAGCGGCCAGGCAATGGCCGAGGTCGAGCGGCCAACCCACGGGCCGACCTCGAGGAAGGGGCCGGAGGATTTGCGCGCGAGCCAGAAAAGCCGGAGCAACTGTCGTTTCGACACGTGGCCCTCAGGTGGCAGCAACAATCCGCAAGAGGCGGCGAGCCGGGCGAGGATGCGGCGAATCTTCATGACAGAGGCATGGTGCTGGGAGTGGCGGCGGAGCAGCGCAAGGCGGGAGCGGGCGGGCGGTGCAGCCGGGCCGATCGGGCCGGTTTGCCCGGTTGCGCTAGTGGGGCTTCGTGATCTCGACAAAAACGGTCACAACGGCCTCGCGCCCGCCGTAACACCAGTTTTCGGGTGCAAAGTCCGGTTGATCGCGCGAGGAGGTCACGGGGTACGGGGCGAACAGCTGATCCAGTTCCGGCAGGCTGAAATAGCGCACGCCGTGGGCGTAGGGCCGCGGCTCGGGCATGCAGTCGGTGGTGATCAGCAGACGACCGCCGGGCGCGAGCACGCGGTACATCTCGGCCAGCGCCTGCTCGATCGCCGGGATGTGCTCGATCACTGACAGCGAGATGATGCAGTCGAAGGAGCCATCGGGCAGGCCGGTGTTCGTGAGATCCAGTTGGCGGACCTTCAGGCCGTGCTGTCGCATGGCCTGGACCCAGGACCAATAGCCAACCTCGGTCGGTTTGGAGGGAAGCAGGCTGAGCCGGCGCAGGAAGCTTTTCCAGGCGCGCAGGGAGAGCAGGTCCGAGACGGTCACGTCCGGGTGCCGCTGGCGCAGATGGAGGCCGAGGTAGGTGTTGAAGGCACCGGTGTCGAGGATCCGGGCCGAGACCGGCAGGTTGCCGGCCGCTGCGAGTACCTGGAGCAGCTCCCAGTCGCGCATCCGCACCGGGTGGGTGTGGTTGGGGCCGAGCAGCCCCTGAATCTCGTGATCATACGCGGCGAGGGCCTGAAGGGCTTCGGGCTGAAGGGCGCTGCGGCGGAAGAATTGCATCAGGGCGCGGGGAAAAGGTCGGAGCATTCGGGCGGCCTCCGGTGGGGCGAGCGAAAAAAATCGCGCGCCTTCCGTCCGGCGGTCGTTTGCCCGCGGGCTTGACGGCCCCCGCGGTTGAACCCGTCCTAGGCTGGGAGCCGCCCACGATGAACGGAATCGACTACTTTATTCAGGATCTCGCGGTGATCCTGGCCGTTGCCGGCCTTGTCGGCTGGGTGTGTCAGCGGCTCGGCATGTCGGTCGTGGTCGGTTTCCTCGTGGCCGGCATCGTGGTGGGCCCGCATTCCCCTGTAATCCCACTCGTGTCGCCCGAGGACGGTACGGGGCGGATCGAGACCCTCGCGCAGCTCGGGCTGGTGTTCCTGATGTTCGGCATCGGCCTGCGACTCAGCGTCCGCAAGCTCCGCCGGCTCGGGCTTGGGCTGCTGATCGGGGTCTTTATCTCGGCCATGCTGGTTTTCTCGTGTGTCCGTCTGCTGACGCTGGCCCTCGGCTGGAGTCCGACGGAGAGCATCTTTCTCGCGGGCATGTTGATGGTCTCGTCCTCCGCGATCATCAGCAAGATCCTGCAGGAGACGGGCAACACCCATGAGCGTTCCGGGCAGCTGGCGATGGGGGTGATGGTGCTCGAGGACGTCGTCGCGGTGGTGATGCTGACGCTGCTGAATTCCATCGTGCAGTTCGGCGGTGCGGGCGGGGGCGGGTCGGTCCTGGAGACGGTGGGCAAGCTCGGGGCGTTCGTGGTGCTCACCAGCCTGGCCGGCCTGCTGTTCGTGCCATGGCTGCTCAAGCGGATGAGCATCGCGGCGGACGAGGAACTCCAGACCCTCGGCCTGGCCGGCCTGCTCTTTCTGCTCGCGGTGGTGGCGCAGCGGGCGGGCTATTCGCTCGCGCTGGGGGCATTTCTGCTCGGCATGATCGTGGCGGAAACGCCGCACCGGGTGCAGATCGAGCGGATCTTCGAGGGCATGGGCGACATCTTCAGCGCGGTCTTTTTCGTGGCGATCGGCATGCAGATCGAGCTCGGCCTGCTGGCGCAGTCCTGGCTCCTGATTATCGGGTTGGCCGGGTTCACGATTGTCGCGCGCAGCCTGTCGGTCAGCACCGGGCTGGCGCTGATCGGGACGCCGGTGAAGGATTCGCTGCGGACAGGTCTGTCGGTCACTCCGATCGGCGAATTTTCCTTCATCATCGCCCAGCTCGGAGTTGGAGCGGGCATCGTGCCGCCAAAGTTTTATCCCGTGGCGGTCGGCGTAGCGCTGCTGACCACCCTGGCGGCACCGGTGCTGACCCGGAGGTCGGACCGGATTGCAGACCTGGTGATGCGACGGCACCCGCACTGGCTCGAGGCGGCCTGGAGCTATTACCATGGCTGGCTGGAACGCGTGCGTCTGCGCCAGTCGCGCAATCTCCTCTGGCAGCTCAGCCGCAAGCGCATCATCCAGGTTACGACCGGCCTGATGTTTGTCACGGGCCTGGTGGTGTTCTCTGGCCAGCTCCTCGAATTGCTGCAGGCGAATCTTGGCCGCGATTGGCTTTTCCCCGACGGCTTGGAGGTCGTCTTCTGGTTTGGCCTCGTGCTGGTGGCGCTGATGCCGCTGCTGGCGGTGTGGCGCAATCTTTCGGCCATGGCCCTGCTTTATGCCGAGGTGACCACCAAGGGGCATTCACACCAGGCCACCCTGCGGCCGGTGGTTGAGACGAGCCTCAAGATCGCGGCGGGGGCGGGGCTCTTCCTTTGGCTGGCCGCGATCCTGCCGGCCGAGGGCACGGCGCGCTGGCTGCTGGTGTTGTGCGCGCTACTGGCGGTGGCGGCGCTGCTGCGCCTGCGGCACAAGCTCATTTACTGGCACAGCGAGTTCGAGGTGGAGCTGCAGGAAATCCTCACGCTCGACTCGAAGCACATGACCGCGACCAACGCGCCGTGGCTGCAGCCGCACGAGAAGTGGAGCCTGCACATCGCCGATTGCGTGCTGCCCGACCTGGCCGACTGCCAGGGCCGGAGTCTGGCCGAGCTGCGCCTGCGCTCCAGCCTCGGGTGCACCGTGGTGGGGATTGAGCGGCAGGGCTACATGATCCCGTTGCCCGGTCCGGCGACCGTGCTGTACGCGCGGGACAAGGTCCTGCTGCTCGGGACGGTCGAGCAGGTGAAGGCGGGCAAGGGGTTCCTGCATGCGGTGAGCGGCGTGCCCCCGGCCCCGACCGTGTTTGACGAGGTCAGCATGGAGGTGCTGGTCCTGCCGGGTTGGAGCGCGATTGCGGGCTGCACGCTCGGAGAGTTTGAGCCGGCGCGGAAGCACGGCGTGCTGATCGCCGGCCTCAACCGCCACGGCCGGCGCATCCTCAACCCCAGCTCCAGCGAAGTCCTGCAGGCGGGGGATGAATTACTGGCACTGGGCACGCCCCAGCAGATCCGCGATTTCAAGGCTTGGCTGCAGGAGAAGCCGGCAGCGAATGGCGGGGCATAAAAAAAGCGCGCCGGGAAAGGCGCGCTGGGAGCGGGGAGGGGGGCGTCAGTTCGAGCCCGAGGACTTGCCGGCCTCGGTCGTCTTTTTCGGCGACTCGGGGTGCTTGGCTTCGTCGTCTTCACCTTCC
Source organism: uncultured Opitutia bacterium (assembly GCA_903925425.1). Taxonomy (GTDB): domain Bacteria; phylum Verrucomicrobiota; class Verrucomicrobiia; order Opitutales; family Opitutaceae; genus CAIYFD01. The sequence goes on from CAIYFD010000232.1 coordinate 21,353, forward strand.
TTGGCCGCCTTCTTGAATTCGCGGACCGACTGGCCGAGACCCTTGGCAAGGCCGGGGAGCTTGGAGCCGCCGAACAGCAGCAGCAGAATGGCGAAAATCAGGAGGAGTTCGCCTCCCCCGAGGCCCATGATGGCGGCTAAGTTTTGCATATCGTGAAGCTAGGCTGGGGTTTTGGTCTGTAAAGGGGGAAAGCGGTCGGGCCGGCGGGCCCGCCGTGACATTTGCGCCATCTCGCTCCGCCGGCGATCAGGGCGCCGGCGTCTTCGGGGGCAGGGGCGGAAGTCCCGGGATCTGGCCCGGCTGCAGCCGGGCGGCGGTGGCGGCATTGAAGGCGTTCTGCGGCGTCTCGAGCTGCTCGGCATCGAAGAAGCCGTGGAGCTGGCGGATGCGCGTTGGGTGGCGCATCTTGCGCAGGGCCTTGGCCTCGATCTGGCGGATGCGCTCGCGGGTCACCTTGAACTGCTTGCCGACCTCCTCGAGTGTGCGGCTGTAGCCGTCAACGAGTCCGAAACGAAGCGAGAGCACGCGGCGCTCGCGCTCGGTGAGGGAGTCGAGCACGTCGATGATCTTTTCGCGCAGCAGCGAGTACGCGGCATGTCGTACGGATTCTCCGCAGACTTGTCCTCGATGAAGTCGCCGAAGCTGGTGTCGTCGCCGTCGCCGACCGGCGACTGGAGGGAGATGGGCTGCTGCGCCATCTTCATGATCTGCTGCACGCGTTCGACGGGCAGGTTCATCTCGTCGGCCACCTCGTCGGGTGTCGGCTCGTGGCCGTATTCCTGCAGGAGCTGCTTCTGCACCTGCATGACCTTGTTGAGGGTCTCGATCATGTGCACCGGGATGCGGATGGTGCGGGCCTGGTCGGCGATCGAGCGGGTGATGGCCTGGCGGATCCACCACGTGGCGTAGGTGGAGAAC
>CAIYFD010000233.1 GCA_903925425.1 uncultured Opitutia bacterium
ATCCGCCGTAGAAGTTCTTCGGTGCTGCTCGCAACATCGAAGAGGGCGGTTCGCTGACCATCCTGGCCACCGCACTGGTCGAGACGGGTTCGAAGATGGACGAGGTGATCTTCGAGGAGTTCAAGGGCACCGGCAACATGGAGCTCCACCTCGACCGTGGCCTCGTCGAGAAGCGCATTTTCCCCGCGATCAACCTCGACCGCTCCGGCACCCGCAAGGAAGAGCTCATCTACCATCCTGAAGAGATGCAACGCGTCTACGGTCTGCGCCGGGCGATGCAGGGCATCCCCTCCGTCGAGGCCATGGAGATGTTCCTTACCCGCCTCAAGAAGACGAATTCGAACGCCGAGTTCCTGATGAGTCTCAACCGCTGACCGATCGGCCGAGGTTCCGACAGCATGAGCCGGCCCGATTCCGTTCCGTCGCCCACCGCGGGGCCCGGAGGAATCCCGCCGGGACACCGCGACGATCTCGAGTTCCTGACCGGGCGCGAGTGGGCGCCGGATTCGTTTTTGCGCCCCGACGTTCAGGCTTTCCTCGCGCGCCGCTCGGGCGATGTCCCGGCCCTCCCGGCCGACGCCGTCGTGGCCGGAGGCACGATCGAAACCGAGGAGTCCGATGCGCCCGTGGTCGCCTTGGTGCACGCGCTGCTCGAAGGCGCGGTGCGCCGGCGGGCCTCGGATGTGCATTTCGAACCGCTCGCCCGGCGCTTCCGCGTGCGGTACCGCATCGATGGGGCCTTGGTCGAGGCGGGCGACCCGCCGCACCGGCTGCAGTCCGCCATCCTCTCTCGACTCAAGATCATGGCGGGCCTTTCGCTTGCGGAGCGTCGCTCCGCCCAGGACGGCCGCTGCCGGGTCGATCTCGCGACGGGTCCGATCGATGTGCGGGTCTCGGCGCTGCCCACGGTGCACGGCGAGAGCCTGGCGCTCCGCCTGCTCGACCGGGAGGAGTTGCGCTCCGGGACGGCGGAACTCGGGCTGGGGGATGAGGACGCGGTCCGCTTCGACCGGATGCTGGCGCGGCCCGACGGCTTGATCGTCGTGACGGGCCCGACGGGCTCAGGGAAAACCACGACCCTTTACAGCTGCCTGAAACGCTTCAACCAGTCCGGCACGAAGGTCATCACGGTCGAGGATCCGGTGGAATACCAGCTGCCCGGCGTGAACCAGGTGCAGGTCAAGCCCGCCATCGGTCTGACCTTCGCGGCTTCGTTGCGCGCCATGCTGCGCCAGGCGCCAAATGTCATCATGATCGGCGAAATCCGCGATGGGGAGACGGCCGCGATCGCGCTCAACGCCGGCCAGACCGGCCACCTCGTGCTCTCGACCCTGCACACCAACGACGCGACCGGCGCCATCACCCGCCTGCTGGAGATGGGCCTGCCGCCCTTCCTGGTCGCCGGCTCGCTTCGCGGCGTGCTTTCCCAGCGCTTGGTGCGGCGGGTCTGCCCGGCCTGTGCCCGGCCCGTCAAGCCGCCCGCCCATGAGCTTACGGCCCTCGGACTCGACCCCGCTTCGCCCGCCCTGGCGGGCTGCCGGCAGGGCGCGGGTTGTCCGGAGTGCTCCGGCACGGGGTTCCGCGGACGGCTGGGGCTGTTCGAGCTCCTGGAGGTCGATGCCGGTTTACGGGAAATTATCCACCGGCGGGCCGGACGGGCCGAACTTGAGTCCCGGGTGGCGGCGCGGGGCCACGGTACGATCCGACAGGACGGCGCCCGCAAGGTCACGCGTGGTTTGACCACCGCCGGGGAAGTCGTCTCGATCCTCGGTAGCGGAGAATTCTGCCCACCCCTTTTCCCATCGGCTGTCCAACCCAGGAGCGAATATGAGCTATGAAATGAACGACCTGCTCGACCTCATGGTCGATCAGAACGCATCCGATCTTCACGTTCAGGTGGGCCAGCCGCCGTCGCTCCGCCTAAGTGGCAGCATTACGCCGATCGACGGCGCGCCGCTGACGCCATCCGACACCGAGAAGCTGATGCTCGCGATCACGCCCGATGCGCACATCAGCAACGTGAAGCTCAACGGCGGCGCCGACTTCGGTTTCGCGTTCGGCGACAAGGCCCGTTTCCGCGTCTCGGTCATGAAGGCCAAGGGCAACTACGGCATGGTCCTGCGCCAGATCCCTTACAAGATGTTCGGCCTGCGCGACCTCGGACTGCCCGACAAGATCCGCGAGCTGCTCTACCGCCCCCGCGGCCTGATCCTCGTCACCGGCCCGACCGGCTCCGGCAAGTCCACCACGCTCGCCTCGATGGTGAATTACATCAACGAGAACCGCGACGGCCACATCATCACGATCGAGGACCCGATCGAGTATTATCATCCGCACAAGCGCTGCATCGTCACCCAGCGCGAGATCCACTCGGACGTCCCGAGCTTCTCCGAGGCGATCCGGCGCGCCCTCCGGCAGGATCCCGACATCATCCTCGTTGGTGAAATGCGCGATCTCGAGACGATCGAGGCGGCGATCAGCGCCGCCGAGACCGGTCACTTCGTGTTCGGCACTCTCCACACCAACAGCGCCGCCAAGACCATCGACCGCATCGTCGACGCCTTCCCGGCGAACATGAAGGACATGATCCGCACCCAGCTCGCCTCGTCCGTGCAGGCCGTCGTTTCCCAGGTGCTCTGCAAGAAGATTGGTGGCGGCCGCATCGCCGCCTACGAGATCATGGTCAACACGACCTCGATCGCGTCGCTCATCCGCGAGAACAAGACCTTCCGGATTGCTTCGGACATTCAGACCGGCGCCGCGCTGGGCATGATCACGATGGACACCCACCTGATGAGCCTCGTGAATCGCGAGCTCGTGGCCCCCGACGAAGCGATGGAGAAAGCCCAGGACCCGATCGCGATGCGCGAGAAGCTCATCAGCATGGGCTTTACCCTGCGGCAGCTCTGAGTTGACCGGCAGTTTTGAACCACGGATTACACGTATTGCACGGATGCAGATGTCTGGTTTCTGGTCTTATCCGTGTCATCCGTGAAATCCGTGGTTAAAATTTCCGGCTGCTGAGACCAACGATCATGGCCAATCCGGAGCTGAGTCTGTCCATGGAGCGCAACCGGGCCGTGCGGGACACCTTGGCTTCGCGCGGTGTGCTCCCGGTCGCTCAGCTCGATGAACTCCTCGCCGCGGCCGATGCCGCCGGCCGTCCCCTCGGCGATCTTCTCCGCGAATCTGGCCTGCTCACCCGCCCCGAACTCGTCGTCGAGCTTCGCGCCGCCCTCGGCTGGGACACTGAAAGGGTAGGGTGGGCTCAACGAGCTGGCCGCGATGATTCCGATGTTCGATTAATTACACCCGATCCCTTCGACCTCGAGGCCCTCGACGATCTCACCTTCAAACTCGGCCGCGACGCCACCCTCGTGCTCGGTCGTGCCGAGAGTGCAGGAACGCCGGTAGGGCGGGCTCGATGGGCCGGCCTCGCTGTTGATTCCGAGATAAGGTCCGACGAGCCCGGCGAAGCGCGAAGCGCGACGCCGGATCTCCTTTCCCAATCTTCGACCCCGCCCGTCGTCGTCCTCGTCGATTCCCTCCTGCACCGCGCCGTGAGGGAACGCGCCAGCGACCTGCACATCGAGCCCGCGGGCGACGTCCTGCAGGTCCGCCTCCGGGTGGACGGTGTGCTCTCTCTCCTCCCGCCGATCCCGGCCGGATTCGAGCTGCCAGTGATTTCCCGCCTGAAGGTGCTGGCCAACCTCGACCTCGCCGAGCACCGGCTGCCGCAGGACGGCAGGATCCGGCTTGTGGTAGATAACCGAAGCGTCGACCTCCGCATCTCCACGCTCCCCACGTGGTCCGGTGAAAGCGCCGTGTTGCGCGTGCTCGATCCGGGCGCGGTTCGAACCGGACTCGACGAACTAGGCCTGCCCGTGGACGTGCTGGCCGGCATTACCGCCGCGATCTCCCGCCCGCATGGCCTGGTGCTCGTGACCGGTCCGACCGGCGCCGGCAAGACCACGACCCTTTACGCCGCGCTGCGCCGGCTTAATCAGCCCGACGTCCGCATCATCACGATCGAGGACCCGGTGGAGTATGAAATCGATGGCGTGATGCAGGTGACCGCAAACCCCGCGGCCGGTCTCGGATTCGGTCCAGCCCTGCGCGCAATGCTGCGGCAGGACCCCGACGTGATCATGGTCGGCGAAATCCGCGACGCCGAGACCGCCCGGATCGCCGTCCAGGCCGCCCTGACGGGCCACCTCGTGCTCTCCACTCTGCACACCAACGACGCCTGCGGGGCCGTCACACGCCTGATCGACCTCGGCGTCGAGCCCTACCTCGTGGCCGCGACCGTCGAGGGCGTGCTGGCCCAGCGCTTGGTCCGCCGGCTCGATCCTTCCGGCGAGGGCTGCCGTGGCCGGACCGGCGTCTTTGAGTGGATGCCCGTGTCCAACCCGTGGCGCGATCTCGTGGGCTCCGGCGCCAGCGCTGCCGTCCTGCGTGCTTATTGCGTCACGCACGGCATGCGCCCCTTGGCCGACGAAGCCCGGCGCTTGGTGAAGGAAGGCCTGACGACCGCTGACGAAGCTGCGCGACTGTCCGCCGATGCGATTTAGGGAGTGCCGGGATTTTGGCCGAGCCCCTTTTCTCGTTCGATGAACGTCATCGGAAAAATTACCGGCCCAAACGGGAAGATCGACGTTGGGTGCGAACGGACTGATGGCATCAACGATTTCGGAAGTCCCGCGGTCCATCTCATCACAAAGGATTTCAAAAAGGCCAAAGGCCGTGGTTCACCTGCACGAGAGCGATTCTCCGGGAGTCAAAGACGGCACCTTTAGCTGAGGTCAGGCAAAAGGAGGGAGAGTTCATCGTTTGCCTGAGTTCGGACCATCCAGTTGTCGGCTATAACCGGTGGCCACGGTACAATGCCGGCCGGAAGACTTCGCTCGGTAGCGAATGAATGTTCCTGACGAGCAAGTGATAGGCTGATCCCTTCCTCTATGCCCATCAAACTCACCCTGCAGGAAACCGAAGAGGCCGTCCATTCGCTGAAGAAATACTGCGCCGCGGAGTTGGATCGGGAGGTCAGCGGCCTACAGGCGAAGCTGCTCCTCGACTACATCGTGCAGGAGATTGGTCCGCTGGCCTACAACCAGGGCGTGAAAGACGCGGAGGAATTCCTGCGCGGCCGGCTGGAAGATTTGTCTGCGACGGTCTTCGAACCCGGTCTGACCTATTGGCGGCAGAAGAAAAAATGAATCACGGCCGGCTCGTCGAACCAGCGCTACCTATTTACCGCAACTTCCAGAGGGTCCAGCCTTGGTCGCGGTCGACCGGCACCCCGGG
>CAIYFD010000234.1 GCA_903925425.1 uncultured Opitutia bacterium
ACGCCCGTGGGGGCGGCTTGGACAGAAGCCGCAAAACTTCTGGCCCGCTGGCTGGATCGACGCGAAAGGGTCGACGAATTGCTGCAGGGCCTGCCCCGGGGCATGTCCGCGGCCGAGCGGGCGCGCTGCCAGCATCTGGTTTTTGGCGTGATCCGCCACTTCGGCCGCCTCGACGGCGAGGTGACGCGTCTGGTCGTGCATGCGCCGCGGTTTGAGACGCGGGCGGCGCTGCTGCTGGCCGGCTTCGAGCTTTTGGAAGCGGGGGCGAAGCCCGCCGAGGACGGCCTGGTGGCGCGGATTGTCCACCATGCGGTGGAGCGGACCAAGGAGCTGGCGAGTCCGGCCGAGGCGCGGATGGTGAATGCCGTCGTGCGCAAGCTGGCGGCCCGCCTGGCCGACGCCGTGCCGCCGCCCAAGCTGGCGGAAGTCGCCGCGCTCGCGGAATACTTTTCCCATCCGGATTGGCTCGTGGCCCGCTGGCTGCGCAATTTTGGCGCCGCCCCCACGCGCTCCCTGCTCGAGTGGAACCAAGTGCCGGCTCCGGTCTACGGGCGCTGGCGGGCGGAGGGGCCGCTGCCGGAGTGGCTGAAGCCGACCATGTGGCCGGGTTTTCATGAGGTTCCCGCCGGGCGTTGGTCGGATGTCGAGCCGCTGCTCAAGGCCGGGAAGATCTATCTACAGGACCCGGGGACGCGATTCGCGGTTGAGCTGCTCGACGTCAAATCCGGCGAAACGGTCCTCGACGCCTGTGCGGCGCCGGGCGGCAAGAGCCTGCAACTCGCCGATGCACTGCAGCGCTCCGCGGCGGGCGCCGCGTCCGCCGGCCGGGTCGTCGCGATGGATCTGCCGGGGCCCCGCATCGACCGCCTGAAGGAAAACCTGGCGCGGGTCCAGGGGGTCGACGTCGCTTTGGTCCAGGCCGATCTCCTCAAGGGTGGCATCTACGAATTGCAGGAAAACCGCCTGCCCACCGAATTCCCGGCGGTCCTGCTCGACGTGCCGTGTTCGAACACGGGCGTGATGCGTCACCGGGTGGACGTGAAGTGGCGCCTGCAGGAAGGCGATTTCCGCAAGCACGCGATGCAACAGCTGGAGTTACTCCACGCCGCGTCCCGGCTGGTGGCTCCCGGTGGCCGGATCGTTTATTCGACGTGCAGCGTCGATCCGGAGGAGAACGAGCGCGTGCTGCGTGAGTTCTTCGGCAGCCGGGCGGGCGGTCCGTTCAAGCTGGAAAAGAGCGTCATCAGTGTGCCCTGGGAAAGCGGGCATGACGGCGCCGCGGCGTTTTTGCTGCGGCGCAGCTAAAATGCGAACGGGGATCGGACGGATCCGTCGGTTCCGACCGATCGGTCCGAGCTCCTTGCTCTGACTCGGCGCGGGCGGTCGCCCGCGCTACGGCACCAGCTCGTACGTCGCCACGGTCACGTGGCTTTCGCGCGTGCCGTTCTGCAGGGTGTAGGTCACTTCGCGCGCCGAGGCCACGAGGTTGTCGAAGCGCCGCCGGTTCCACTGGGTGATCGGCTCGCCGTCGATCCGCACCACGAGGTCGCCCGACTGGATCGGGGAGGCGGCGGCGGGCGAATGGGGGATCACCCCGGCCACCTGCCAGTACACGCCCTTGTTGGTGAAGCTCAGGCCGGGACTGCGCAGCGGCGCCATCGTGACCGGCCCGCTTTCCTCGCGGAAAAATGTCACCTCATTGTGCGCCTGGTCGAACGTCACGGTGAAATACTGCAGCACGCCGCCGCCGATCGCCGAGAGGCCATCGGTGAGCTGGGTGACCGGGCGGTCCAGGGTCACGTCGCCGATGTGCACCGTGTCGGCCAGCCGGGCAAAGGTCCGCGGCTCGTCGCCGGTGAGGGTGCTGACCACGCCGCCCGGCCGCGGCGGCACGGCGTAGTGCGGTGCGAGTCCGACCGGGTTGAGGCTCAGCGGGCCGTCGCTGCCGGAATCGATGAGGACGAGCGGGGAGGCGTCGCCCACGCGGATCGGGATCGAGGGGATCTTGCGGAGATTGTTGAACGGGATCGTGGTGCCGGGCCGCTCGTGGGTGGCGGTCAGGGTGGCGAGGCGCACCTGCGAGGCCGGATAGTCGAGGGTGAGCACGGTCTCACGGAAGAGCGGAAAGCCGAGGATGCCGTCGACCTTGACCCCGAGGGCGAGCGAGATGGGTTCGCAGTCGAGGATCAGCGCCGGGACGTCGTCGAAGCGGGCGTCGCCCAGCTCGATCCGCTTGACCGTCGTGGAGGGGAGGGTGCGGGTGGCACCGCGGGCGTTGCCGCTCGCGACGACGACATCCGGGGTGGCGGCCGGCTGGGTGGAGATTTTGCCGTAGCGCTTGGCGAAGTCGGGCGAAACGAGCGTGGCCGAGGACCCGGTGTCGATCAGGAAGCGATATGGCCCGGAGCGGTCCCATTTCGCCTCGATGAGCAGGAGGTTCCCGTGCCGCTCGGCGGGCAGGACGACCAGCGGCTCGGAGAGCTTGGTGAAGCCGGGCCGGGAGATGGCGGACCGGATGCTGGTGCAGCCCGGCGCCAACCCGAGGGCGGCGGCCAGCAGCCAGACAGCGGGTCGGCGCAGGGGGGCGGTCATTTCACCGGCTTGGGCAAGGCGGCGCAGAGGAAGAGGGCCGCGAGGGACATCGCCGCGCCGGCGACGAACACGCTGGTGCCACCGCGCCACCAAAAGAGGACCCCGGCGCAGACCGGAGTGATGGCACGGGAAAGCGAGCCGAGGGACCGGAAGATGCCAAGCACCCGGCCCTGCTCGGCCGGACCGGCGTACAGGGAGATCAGCCCCGAG
>CAIYFD010000235.1 GCA_903925425.1 uncultured Opitutia bacterium
ACTACAACACCGAGCGGCCGCACAGCTCGCTCGGCTATCTCTCTCCGCAACGCTTCGTCGCGGGGAACTCTTTACCAATCCCAAGCTCCAGGACGGACCGCCAAGCCGGTCCGTCCCTCCGTTTAGGATTGCCAACCACCACCGAAGTCAGCACATTAAACCAAGCCAAAGACTAACACTCCACTTGGCCCAGTTTTTGGGACCCGCTCAGCTCGGAGGCGGAATCGTTCCCGCCGGACCTCGCGATCTCCTCCTTAAAGAGGAAAACAAACTTACCACAGCCTGCTTTTCCAAAGTTTCCGGCAATAGGTTCCACCGGCGAATTGAAAAGCGTGCGGGCAGATGTGGCCGAGTTCGACGGGGGTGCATTCACAGAACATCGCTTTCTGGTTTATCACCCGAATCAGGGCTGGTGTTCCTATCGGACAAAGAGTCTCTCCGCCGCCGACAGCCTCTCCGGTGTTCTCTGGAATCTCATTCACTGCTGCATCGAAATTGCCAATTTCGGGAGTGTCCAATTCTGATACAGGGACCCCTTAGGTGCCTACTAGGACCATGCGAAGGGCATTGCTACTTCTCCTTTTCGTGTTAAAAAAAAGGCTTGCCTCAATCAAAACGCCCAAAACGACTGCCCGTAAAACTCACGCTATGCCCGTTGGTGCGGGCGGATGCAGAGCTTTTGCCAGAGGTGATTGACCGCGGGTTGTCAGCCTTGGTTGAGAGACTTCTCCGCGAGGAAGCCGTCAGAATGAAGGACGACGCCTGAGCCTAGTCCACCACGGCATCGGGTTGGCGTATTACCAACCTGACTCAACGAGCCCAGAACCGAACCTCCGGCGCCACCTACTCCCGGATCAACATTGATGACGGTAATGGCGCAGACCTTGTGAACCTTGGGGTCGCGGGTTCGATTCCGGTTGGCCGCCCCATTTTGAAGTCTGGGCCATGGCGATGGCCGGCATGTCTCGTCCGTCAGGTCGGCGCCGCCCTCCACCCGCTTCGGGATTGCAGGCCACCGGGGCCGCCGTGACCTTCACCCGCGTGCTTTTTGGCCTGAAAAAGTTCGTGTCCTATTTTCTGATGCCACTCCCGTTTTGTCTCGGGGTGTTGATCATCGGCCTCTGGTTCCTGCTGCGCCGCCACCGCACGCGTCCGCGCCTGGGCCGCACGCTGGTCCTGACCGGCCTCGGCCTGCTGCTCCTTTTCAGCCAGAACCGGGTGAGCGTCTGGCTCCTCCGTCCGCTGGAGCAAACCTACCCAGCCCTCCCGGAGTTCCATCCGGGCGACACTCTCCCCGCCGCCCTGCAGCGGGTCCGCTACATCATCGTGCTCGGTGGGGGCAACAAGGACGAAGCCGGGGTCGCCGCGTCCAACCGTCTGAGCGCGAACTCGCTTTCCCGGCTGACCGAGGCCGTGCGCTTGTGGCGGATGCTGCCCGATCGCCGTCTCATCGTGAGCGGACCGGGTAACCCCGGCGCCCCGACCCACGCGGACGTGCTGGCCGAGGCCGCCGTCTCCATGGGCGTGCCGGCCGAGCGGATCATCCGGATCGACACCGCCCACGACACCGAGGAGGAGGCCGGGGCCGTCAAAAAGCTGATCGCCAATGCCCCGGCCGCGTTGGTCACGTCCGCCTGGCACCTGCCGCGCGCCGCCGCGCTCTTCCGCCAGGCCGGCGTCGATATCCTGCCCTGCCCGGCCGACTTCCTCGCCCTCGTCGATCCCCAGCTCCGCTGGACTGATCTCGACTTCGATGTCGACGGGCTGGAACGCAGTTCCCTGGCGATACGCGAACGCATCGGTTATCTCTGGGTCTGGCTGCGCGGGAAGATCTGATACCGGCGGCCCCGCCTGAAGACGCGCCGCGCATCAGGTCGCATCGCGCTACGTTACATTCATGTGACGTAACACAAATGTGTCGCCACCGTCACATGACCGCTTACCCAACTTCATCATGTTCTCCCTCCGCAAACTCATGGGCAAGGACGACAAGTTCTTCGACCTCCTCGAAGCCAGCGCCGACGAAGCCCGCGTCAGCACCAGCCTGCTCGCCCGCTTCATCCAGACCCGCCAGAGCGAGGGCCCGCCGACCAATCTCGATGAGTTCATCCAGAGCCGGCGCAACGACAAGAGGATCACGCAGGAGATCACCGAGGCCCTGAGTCGCACGTTCGTCACGCCGCTCGAGCGCGAGGACATCGAGGCCCTCTCCGCCGCCCTTTATCGTATCCCCAAGACCGTCGAGAAGATCGTCGAGCGCCTCTCCATCTACCCGGGCCGCATTACGCAGGAAGGTTTCATCCGGCAGGCCGAGCTGCTCGACAAGGCCGCCGTCGAGGTCGTCTTCATGATCCGCCAGCTCCGCGGCGGAACCAACATGGAGAAGATCCGCGAGGCTCAGGACCGGCTCCAATACGCCGAGGGCGAAGCCGACAAGATCATGCTCAGCCTGATCAAGGACCTCTACCATGGCCCCTTCGACGCGAAGCAAGTCGTCTTTCTGCAGGAACTCTACGAAATGGTGGAACGGGTCGTCGACCGCTGCCGCGACACCGGCAACATCGTTGTCCAGATCGTCC
>CAIYFD010000236.1 GCA_903925425.1 uncultured Opitutia bacterium
ACTCCGTGTTCAGCTCAAACGTCGGGCCGGGGAAGATCGATTCCACATCGGCAACGATGCGCGCGGAGGCCGCGTCGGAGGGCTTGCCGTTGCGGCTGATCGCGACCTCGTAGATGCGGAGCTTGCGGATCTTCAGGTTGTCCGGAAGGGCCGCGAGCGGAAGCTTGGCGAGCGCGGTGTACAGTTCCTCGACGGAGTCCTTGCCGCCGACGCGCGCGAGTGCGAGCTGCGCTTCAAGGGCGGTTGCCGCGTCGGTCTCGGCGAGGGCCCGCTGCTTCCAGGCGGCGACGGGAACCGTTTCCAACGCCACGCGGGCGGCGTAGCGGATCGGGCGGTCCTCGTTGCCGAGCTGCGGCCACGCGGCCGCGACGGCCTTCGGGTCGTTGGTGGTGGTGTGGAAGGCCTCGAGGTCATGGCGGATCTTGCGGGCCTCCGCGCCGTCGGTGTTGGCGTAGCTCACCTTGGCCGTGGACTGGCTACCGGTGTACACGACGCGCATCAGGTAGGACTGCGTGCCGCGGTTGCCGATGACGTAGTAGAAGGTGCCGTCCTTCGTCACCAGCATGTCGGTGACGTTGTGCGCGGTGGTCGGGGTGTTGCCGAAGAGGGATTTCGCCTGCGCGAAATATTCCATCGAGCTAACCGTGTAGCCGCTGCCCACCGGCTTGAGGTGCAGTGCCATGATCCGGCCGTAGTTGTTGTCCGCGATGAAGAGCGCCTTCTGGTACTCCGCCGGAAACCTCGTGTTGTAGCCGAAGGTCACTCCGACCGGGCTGCCCAGGCCGATGTTGTAGAGCGGGGGCGTGGCGTCCTCATACCAATCGGGGTACTTGCCGGTGTCGGCGCCCGGGCGGTGGCCGAAGTTGGCCGCGCTCGGCACCCACATGACGCGGGTCGGGGTGTACCACGGCACACCGACCTCGGGTTCGTGGTCGCTGTCGTAGGTGAAAATCTCGCCATCGCCGTTGAAGGCGAAGTGCAGTGGATTGCGCAGGCCGGTAGCAAAGAGGCTGAAGTCCTTCCCGTTGAGATCCATCTTTCCGATCCAGCCGCCGAAGCCGTAGCGGCCGGCCTTGGCGGCGTCCGCGGGACTGACGCGGGCCTGGCCGGGGGTGGTGCGGAGCGCGCTGCCGAGGGTGGGAACCACGCGGTCGTCAGCGGTGAAGCGCACCGGGGAGTTGGGCGACACCTGCTCCGGGTAATAGACCATGTTGCCGTTGATCATGTAGAGGGACTTTCCGTCCGGAGCGGGCACGATGTCGTGCACCCCGTGATCGCTGTGGCCGCCTTCGGTGCCGTCGAGCCAGAGGAGGGTCTCAATCTTGCTGAAGCTGCCGTCCTCGTTCGGATCGCTCAGGCGCTGGATGCCCATGTCACCGGCCTCGCAGCAGAACGTGGGATTCGCCTTGGTGTAGACAATGTCGTCGGAGCGGCCGCCGCCAACGTAGAGGCTGCCGTTGATCCACTCGGAGCCCATGGCCTCGGAAACCGTGGTGGCGATGGTCTCGTTCTTCGCGACGTTGCCGGACTTGTCCAAGGTCAGGCGGGTGAACGGCTGCTGCTCGTTGGCGCCGAGAATGAGACGGCCCTGGTTGTCCTCGGCGAGGCTGATCCAAGTGCCCTGCACCGGGCGGTTGGCGCGGGCCACGATCTCCACCTTGAAACCGGGGAGCATTTGGATGACCTCGTTTGCGTCAGCCGGATAGTCCGTGGAGCCGACCGCGCCACCACGACCTGCGGCGGCCGGAGCCGCGAGCGTCGCCGTCAGCGTCGGCAATTGCCGCACCTGCAGGGCGGAGAGACGGTTGGGCGAAGCTTGCATCCGGGCGGCGCCATCGGCGCGGGCGAGCGCCAGCGCCAGCTCGGCGGCAGCCAGGGCGTTGACCTTGTCAGCGATGGTCGCGGGCGCGGTGAGCGAGGCTTCAACGACCGCGGACCGGGCAGAGGTCGCCGCATCAAGCTGCGTCTGCACCGATGCGGTCAGGGCACTGATGGCCGCCTGCTGGGCGGCGGTGGGCATGACGAGCGCCGGGCGCGGGGTGACGGCGGGATAAACCCGCGGGAGATCGCTGCCACGCTGGGCGCGGACGACGATGGGTGCAGCCAACAGCAGCGAGGCCGCCAAGGCACTGATGAAGGTACGGGTGGAATGCGTCATGATGATCGAGGGGAGTAAGGGGAAAGGGATTATTTCTTGTAGATAGAGGCGTCGGGATTTCCGCCCGCATCAAGGAAGGCCATGAGGTCGAGAATCTGCTCCTTTGTGAAACCGTAGAGCAGGCCAACCGGCATGGGGGAAACGGGTGACGGCTCCTCGGAGACAATGTCCTCCTCGGGGATCTCGAAGGTGGCATCCGGGGTCGCGACCGAACCGGCGATGCGGTACTTCTTATCCTTCACCTCGCGCAGCACGCCCGGGATCACGGTGCCGTTCTTGAGCTTGAAGTTGGTGTAATAAAACTGGCCGTTGATCGTGGCCGAGGGCTCGAGGATCGAGCGGAGGATTTCATCGCGCGTAAACTTGGTGGCGACGGGTGTCAGGTCCGGGGCGAGACCGCTGCCCTCCCAGAACGTGGAAAACGAGTGGCAGGCCCCGCAGGCCGCCTGCTGGAAGACACGCCCGCCGTTGCGGTAATTCCGGTCCTTGCCGAGATCGGCGATGGCAGGGAGCAGATCCTCCATCTTCCATTCTTTATAAAACGGTGGCGCCTCGGCCGGCTTGTCGGGACTCGGCGCCGCCGGTTTGGGGGCGTCGGAGCCGGACGGGGATTCTTGGGAGCGCGCCGCTCGCGGGACGTCGGAAACGGTCTGCGCGGACACCCCCAAGGGGAGCCCAAGCATCAGGAGCGGGACGACATGGAATCTGATTTTCACGAATGGGCAGAAGAACCTGCAGGCTGTTGGCAGGGCAAAGTCCCGGCGAGAAAGCCCGGGGTTCAAAACCATGCAGAGGCGGCAAAGAAGTGGCACGCCAATTCATGGCCTCGGGGGCGGTTGACGCGGCGGGCCGGGGGCGTTGCGCTTTTCCCACCCCGCCCCGGCGCATGCCCAACCCGTTGCTCGAACTCCGCCAGATTGAGAAATCCTACGCCGGCGTGCGCGCGTTGCGCGGGGTAAGCTTCGATCTGCAGCCGGGCGAGGTGCACGCGCTGCTCGGCGAAAACGGCGCCGGCAAAAGCACGCTCGTGAAAGTCATCACGGGAGCCGTCGAGCCCGATGCCGGCGCGATCGTCCTCGGTGACCGCGCCTTCGCGCGCCTCACGCCGGCCGGGGCCCTCGCGCTGGGCATCGCCTGCATCTACCAGCAGCCGGCGCTTTTTCCGGAGCTCAGCGTCGCCGAGAACCTGGCCCTGCGCCTCGAGCCCGCGTCAGGACTTCGTCGCATCGATTGGAAGTCTCGCCGGGCCACCGCCGCCGGATTGCTCGCCCGCATCGGCGCGCCGATCCCGCCCGATGCCGCCGTGCGCACGCTGTCGATGCCCGAGCAGCAGCTCGTCGAGATCGCCTGCGCCCTCGGCGCCGGCGCGCGGATCGTGATCATGGACGAACCCACCGCCGCCCTCACCCAGCGCGAGCAGGAACTGCTCTTCAAGGTAATCGCCGAGCTGCGCGCGGACGGCGTCGGCATCATCTACATTTCCCACCGGCTCGATGAGATCTTCCGCCTCGCCGACCGCGTGACGGTCCTCCGCGACGGCGAAAGCGTCGGCACCTGCGCGGCCCACGCAATCGACGAGGCCGGCCTGATCAAGCTGATGGTCGGCCGCGAGGTCTCGCAGATTTATCCGCCGGGACCCGCCCACGCCGGCGCCCCGGTGCTCACGTTGTCCGGGGTCGGCTGCACCGCGTCCGGCGTGCGCGGCGTTTCGCTGGAGATCCGCGCCGGCGAGGTGCTCGGCCTGTCGGGCCTGGTCGGGGCCGGCCGGACCGAGCTCGCGCACATTCTCTTCGGCCTCACCCCGGCCGATGCCGGCACGATCGCCGGCGCCACCGGACCAGTCGCAATCCGGTCGCCGCAGGACGCGCTGGCGCTCGGCATCGCCTACGTGCCCGAGGACCGGCGGCGCCACGGCGTAATCCTGGAGATGCCCATTGCGCACAATGTGACCCTCGCGATCCACCGGCGGATCTTTCCCCGCGGTTTCCTCCGCGACCGCACCGAACGGGACCTCACGCTCGAGTACATGAGGCAGTTGTCGGTCAAGGCCGCCGGGCCCGAGGCCAAAGGCGGCAGCCTTTCCGGCGGCAATCAGCAGAAGGTCGCGCTGGCCCGCTGGCTCGCGACCAAGCCGCGCCTGCTGATCCTCGATGAGCCCACCCAGGGCATCGATGTCGGCGCCAAGAGCGAGATTCACCGCCTTATCCGACAGCTCACCGCCGAGGGCATCGCCGTCCTGCTGATCTCCAGCGACCTGCCCGAGGTGCTCGGGATGAGCGACCGGATCGCCGTCATGCGCGGCGGCACGCTGGTGGCCACGCTGCCCGGCGGCACCAACGCGCACACGGTCATGGCTGCGGCGCTGGGAAAAGGAGAGGCGGCATGAGAGTCTGTTCGAAGCAA
>CAIYFD010000237.1 GCA_903925425.1 uncultured Opitutia bacterium
GCCGGGGATCGGAAACATCGCGGCTGAGGCCCCGCCTCAGCCCTACCCGCATACCATCCGGCGGCGAGCGGAGTCGCCGCCCTACCGGATAATCAAAAAGAAGGGCCGCCTCAGCAGGCGGCCCTTCGAAAACCCTGACCTGAAATTAGCTCCGGGCTCAGAGCCCGTAGGCAACCGAAACGTAAGCCATCGGGCCGTGGAAGTTGGTGCGACCGCCGGTAAGGTTGTTCTTACTGTCGATGTAACCCACCTTCGCGGTGCCGATGATCCGGTCCGTGAACTTGTGCTTCAGGCTCACGGTGGCCGTGCTCTCGCTGGCGTCGGCCCCATAGGCCACGCCATAAAGCGCGATCTGACTGTTGGCGCTGCCGTCCTTGCCGTTGTAGGAGGTGAACTGCGCCTGCAGGTCGTCGGCCTTGGTCAGCACCGCGCCCGCGATGATGCTGGTCGTGGTGTAGTTGTTGTTGGAGGCCTGCACGATCCGGTTGAAGGGAATGACGCCCGTGGTGGCGACGTCGCCCGCGGTGGGGAAGCCGGTCGTCATGTAGTTGAAGACGACCGTGCCGCTCGCCTGGACGTAGAACTGGGTCGTGGGATTCCAGTCGATGGTCTCGCTGATCGTATGGTTCTTCTGGTCCATCGACTCATGAGTCGGCAACGTGGGTTGGAAACCCGTCAGCTGCATTTTGCCGACCGCGTAGATGTAACGCGTCGAGAAGGTGAGCGTGTCGGTGGCTTGGGCGATCACCGTCAGCTTTCCGCCGCTGCGCTGCGTCGCCATCTCGTAGTTGTTGTCCAGAGTCGGCGCTGGCACGGGCAGGACTCCAGCCGCGATGGCACTGGTGTTGTAGCCCGTGACGCGGTCGTCGTGGTCCTTGTGGAAAACCTCGGCCCGGACATTCAAGCGGGTGAACTTGAGCCAGGTCGCGCCCAAGGTGTAGTCCGTGTTGATGTCCCGGACGTTCGAGTGGAAATGCGCGGGATTGATGATCTGGTTGAACGGGTTCGCCGGCGTGCTGCCGATGATCACGCGGGGATCAAGGTCGGGGTTGTAAGGCGCTGTGATGTTCTCGATGCCCCAGCCGTTCTTCTGCGTGACCGAGGCGTAGAGGGCGACGGTGCTGAAGCCGCTGTAGCGAACGTCGAGCGCGGGGGTCAGAGAGCGGTCCGCCGTGTCGGTGGACTCAAAGCGGCGGGTCAGGAACGGGACCGTGGTGCCGGTCACCGGCTTGACGCCACCACCGAGGTCGAGATTGGCATTCGGTGCGCCGGTGACGTTATAGACGCCGGTCGCATCCGCGAACCTGTCCTCGGCGCGCAGTCCCAGGGAACCGTTGAAGTTCCCCTTGGGCTTGAACTCAAGCGCCAGCGTGGCGGTGCTGGTCCGGACCTTGGACTGCGCGGCGAGATCCTTGGCCGCATAGGTGGTGGTCACGGCGGTGCCACCGACGAAACCGGGGCCGGTCGGGGTGTTGGAGATGATCGCGCGGTCGCCGCTCGAATCGGCCGACGTATTCTGGAAGCTCAGACCGGCGCGCAGGTTGACCTTGGCGCTGAGCGGCGTGAGCAGCGTACCGGTGATTCCGACCGTGCGGGTGTCCTCGTTGTTGTCGGTTGATTGGATGACCTGGTTGCCGAACGTGGCCCACTGGGAGGCATCGGTGCCGGCGGCGACCGTGACGGCGGCGAAGGCGCCGGTCACCGGCGAGGTCTCCCCGGGGAAACGCACCACGTACTGGTTGTCCCGCTTGCTGGTCTCCTCGCGGAAAACCCGGACCTCCGTGATGGTTCCACCCGAGGTGGCCTTGATGGAGGCCTCCAGGTTCTGCACGCGCTCGTCGATACTGCGGTAGCTGGGCACCACCTTGCGAATGGTCGCGCTGTTATTGACCCCGAGTCCGGCGTTGAGCGTGTTCTTGGCCAGGCCGGAGTTGTCCGTGTCACCCCAGCTCAGGGAATCCTTGCGACCGTCGCGGGTCTCGTTCGTGTAGCGCAGAGTATAGACCGGCTGATCCTTCAGGTTCACCTTGAACTCGGCCCAGAAGGAGCCGCGGTCGAGATGCAGATCCTCGGGCTTCAGCGGACTCCAGAAGCTCGTGACGGGGAAGAAGCCGCCGACCCCGTCATAGAACGTCCGGAACCGCTTGTAGCCGATGTCGACGGAGCCGACGTCGGCCCGCAGATAATTAAGGTGGGCCAGGTAGTCCTCGGTCCCGGTCAGCGCGCGCCCCTCAAGGGTGAGCGCGTCGGTTCGGGAGACATCCTTGTAGAACCGCAGGTCCTCAATGCCGGCCGCGCCCTCCTGAGAGGACTTGAGCCGGCTGGCCGCCGCGGCACCGTTGCCCGTGATCCACGGCGTCTGGCCCGTGAGCTTGATATAGCTGTCGTAGGTGGGGAAGGCATCCGCATTCTGGTCGGCCGCGACGGCCCGGCTGGGGACGGCGAGGGCGAGCAGGGCGGCGCCGGCGAGCAGACTCGCACCGGTGAATCGGTTGAAAAGAGACACATGCATGGCGATAATCCCGAGTGGGAGTTGAGGCTATTGGCGGAAGTGGTTGTTGATATTCGAGCCGTGGATGGCTTCGTGGCAGCCGGCGCTCCAGCAGGTGCCGCGCATGAAGTCGGCGTTGTGCAGGTCCGAGGAGTGGGCGATGGCGCCGACCCCGATCTGACCGAGACTCGTCCCGGCGCCGCTCACCGTCATCATATGGCAGCGGAGGCAGAGGTTCTGGTCACGGGCGACCAGCATCTTGGCGTTCACCGTGCCGTGGGGGTTGTGGCATACGGTGCAGCCTTCCTTGGTCGAGTTGTGCTCGAAGACAAACGGCCCCTTCTGGGCCAGATGGCACTTGGTGCACGTCTCGATCTCATTCTCGATCGCGGCCCCGGTGCCCTTGACCGCGTTGCCCTCGTGGGGGTTGTGGCAGTCGGCGCAGCTCACTTGGCCCGCCATGACCGGATGGCTGTTCGGAAGCGCGAAGGATGCCCGCTTGTCCTGATGGCATTGGAAGCAGGTCTCGGGAGACTTAAGGGGGTTGATGATCGTGCCGGTGCCACCGCCCGACTTCACGTGCAGGCTGCCGGCACCGTGGCAGGCCTCGCAGCCCGTGTCGCCGACCAGTTTCGAATTACCCAAAGCCAGCTTGGCGTGGGTGGCGGTCCCGAAGTGCTCGGTCTTGTCGCCATGGCAGGTCGTGCATTCCTTGGAGCCGACATAAGTCGCCCCCGCGATCTTCGGAGGTGCCAAGGCGGTGCGGCCAACGACGACGCAGGAGATGAAGACCAGACTCCAGAGAGAAAGGGCGCCAAAGATCAGGCGTTTGGACCAGCGGTGGGAGAGGCTCATAAATTTAGGGTTGAGGGTTCGACGGTGCGCGTAGGTGCCGCGGTGAGGTTCTTTTAAGGTGCGGACATAATGCCGGAAACTGCGTCCGCCGGCTGCGCACATGTTGCCATGCCATGCGCAGCTTTTGCGCGATCGTGGCTGGCAGAGGACGCAAGAGGTGAGCAGCGCCCGCGGACAGAACGTGGTTCTCTTCCCGGAAAATCCGCACTTCATGGGCGGCCATGAGCGCCACTGCCCTCGGCCTGATCCTCGTCGCCGCCGTGCTGCATGCGACGTGGAACCTCTGCGCCAAGCGCGCCGGCGGCGGCCTGCCCTTCGTCTGGCTCGTCGGCGCGATCATCTGCACGGCGTACGTGCCGGTGGTGACCGGCTACGTGCTCTGGCGTGCGCCGGAGATCCCGTGGGGCGCCGCGGGCTGGATCCTCGGGAGCGGCGTCCTCAAGACGTCCTACTCGCTCTTCCTCCAGCGCAGTTACCGCACCGGCGACTTCTCGCTGATCTATCCCCTCGCCCGCGGCACCGGCCCGCTGCTCTCGACCCTTGCGGCAGTGATCGTGCTCGGGGAGCGCCCCTCGACCCTCGCCCTGGTTGGCGCATTCCTTGTCATCGGCGGTGTCTTCTGGGTCGCGGGTGGAACGAAGCTGCTGCACCAGGATCGCGCGCATCTGCGGACCGCGCTGGGCTACGGGATCACCTCGGGGGTCTTCATCGCCGCCTACACGCTCTGGGATCGCCACGGCGTCGCCGGACTGGCGATCGCCCCGATCCTCTACGACGCCGGCACCGCCCTCACCCAGCTCGCTTTGCTGACGCCGTTCGCGGTCCGCCGCTGGCCCGAGGTGGCGCGGCATTGGCGGGAGGACCGGCGCTGGGTGTTCGGCGTGGCGCTGCTGTCCCCCGTCGCCTACGTGCTGGTGCTCACTGCGATGAGCTTCACGCCCGTGAGCTACGTCGCGCCGGCCCGCGAAGTCAGCATCGTGATCGGGGCCTTCCTCGGGGCAAAAGTATTGAAGGAAGGTGAGACCGCCCGCAGGGTCGGGGCCGCGATCGCGATGGCCGCCGGGGTCATCGCCCTCGCCCTCGGCTGATGTCCTCGAAAAGAATCATTTGGTTCCTCGCCGCCGTCGGCCTCGTCGTCGCGTTCCTCCTCTGGAGGGCCGACGAGCCTGTGACCATGCCAGGGAACAGACCGATGTCCGCGCGTCCGGCGGCGACCACGGCACTTCCACCGGTGGCGATCCCGTCCGCACCGCCGCCGCCGGCAGCTTCCACGGCGCGGGCCGTGGCGACTCCCGCCCCGATCGAACCACCCCGCCCGCTCGCGCCGGGGGTCGTCCCCATCCGGAATCAAAAGACCATTGATTTTTCGAGCGGGAAACCCGTCGTGCAGGACGACGCCGCGAACAAAGCCGCCATCGACGACGCCTTGAAGGCCATGGAGGAAGCCACGAAGGGCGTCAGCTTCGGGCCCAACGGCGGACCGGTGATGGTGAAGTAGCCGGCCGGCGCGCTTACTTCGCGCCGATCAGCATGTCTTCCATCAGCGCGAGCGCGGTGGCCTCGGTGATTTCCTGCACGTCGTACTGGCGCGCCTTGCGGCCCGCCTCGGCGCCTTTGCCGAGCACGTCCGCCGCGCTGGCTTGGCCGACAATCGCCGCGTCCTTCAGCCGGATGGCCGTGACCTGAATGTCGGGCACCGGGATCACCTGGTCGCCGGAGATCATCGTCACGGAAAGATTGCGGCTGGTGATCAGCACCTCGATCGCGACGTCGGCGACCTTGGCCAGCGCCTCGCGGTCCTTGGCCGCCTGGTCGCCCACGAGACGGCGGCCGGGCTCGTCGGGCAGCAACGCCACCGCGACACTCTGATCGGCCAGCTTGGCATCGGCGTTGCGGAACACGCGTCCGAACAACCGCTCGATCTCACGCACCGTCTGGCGGTCGGCGAGCGAGGCGCCAGCGTCCTTCTTCACGTCATAGGTGTTCGTGCCGCGGGTCCTGAGCGAGGTGTCCACACCGGCCTTCTCCTCCTGGGTGTAACTCTCGGTGTGCCCGGTGAGGTTCAGCTTCGAGCCGTCGCCCACCAGCTCGCGGTTCACATAGAGCACGATCCGCGGTGCCGCCGGCGAGCTGAAGGTCGCGCGAAAGCGATCGACCAGACGCTTGGCCACCTCGGGTGCAACCAGCGGTTGGTTGCCGGCCTCCTGGCCGTACAGGCGCTGGTTTTCCACGAGGCGCGCCGGGGATTCCGGAATCTGCCGGCCCGGGATCACGGGCGGCGGCGCCTCGATCACCGCGGCGGCCTGCAGGCCGCCCAGCAGGACCGGACCGGAAAGAATGAAGCCGCAGACAAGAAGATTGGTTTTCATGATCGGAAGGCGCGGTTGAAAAAAGGAGGCCGCCTCGGTTCAGCGGGCCTGGCGGACGCGGATCGTGTATTTCTTGGCTTGGGTGTTCATCGCCGTGAAGCGCACGGCTTCGGTCGTGTTCTCACCGAGAATCAAATTCTGGAAGGGCGTCTCGTCGCCGGTCGCCGCGCCCTGCTCGTCCTTGAAGACGCAGCTGATCTGGACCTGGATGCGGCGGTTCTCGCGGTTCTTCACGTTGGCCACCACCTCGAGCCGGCCGTCGGGAAGCTGATTCGCCTGCAGGCCGGTGCAGGTCACCGAGGTCTGCGTGGCCTTGTCCATGGTCACGAAGAACTCGGTGTTCTCGATCGTGTACTTCGTCGTGTCCTGGGGCGCGTAAGGGCCAGACCCGGTGGCGCAGCCCGCCAGGGCGGCAAGGGTGGCGGCGGCAAGCATGGCGGAGAGTTTGGTTTTCATGGCGTGGAAAATGGGACTGCGATTCAGCGCGGTTGTTCGCTCAGAAATACGACTGTGTCGCGATTCCGGTCGGCAACGGTCACCGTCAACTTACGCGTCAGGGAGTCGATCCGGTGTTCACCCGCATCGAAGAATTCCAGCGTCGCCTCATGGTTGCCGGCCGCCAAGGCCAGCGCCCCGGTGCTCAGGAACTGCGGAAGGTTGTCCCAGGTGCGGGTATCGGCCTCCGGGGTCGTGGCGACGGAAATGGCCTTGGCGAAGATCCCGATGGCTCCGAGGGCCAGCGCCAGGTTCGCGGCGTTGTCATCCTTCTCCAGCTCCGGCTTGGCCTCGGCGGCCTTCTTCTGCTCGGCGATTTTCTGCTGCTCCCTCGCGGCGGCCGCCCGGCGCGCAGCCTCGATCTCCTCGGCCCGGCTGGAACGGCGGGGGGCAGGCTGCGACTCCGCCCGGCGCTCCGCCGCCACCACGGCGGCCTTGCCGGGCTCCGGGGCCGGAGCCGGCGCGGCCTTGGTCTCGGGCTTTTTCTCGACCGGCTTGTAGATGTTCTGCGCGGCGATCACGGCCCCGACCAGCGCAACGTCGCCCACCGCATCGGCCCCGCCTTTGAAGACCGCTTTCCGCCCGAGGACATAGTCCATCACCCGGCCGCCGCGGGTCGCGGCCTGGAAATTCAAATCGTCCCACGGCCGGAAGTGCACCTCCTGCCCGTCCACGGTGAGCATCGCTGAACGCACCCGCGAGTCCGCGGTGCGGAAGCGCAACTGCTCGCCGAAGTCGCCGCCGGCATATTTCCGGGGGCCGCTGCCGAAGTCCGCAAAGAACCGCACATTCGCGGCGACATCGTAGGGCGGCAGCTCGTGGCTGGAATGCGCCGCCGCCCGGGCCAGCGCATCGGCGCCATTGCCCCCGAGCTTGGTCGAGGCCAGGCCGTCGAGATAGTCGAGCAGCACGAAATCCGCGCGATGCTCCGCCCCCTCGGCCTCGCTGTCGGCCAGCTGCGCGGAACGGAAGCAGGCGCGGGCGTTGTCGATCTCGCCGTCGCGCCAATAAAGCAGCCCGCGGTAATAATAGGCCATCGCCCGCTCGTAGGGCTCGCCGATGTACGTCTTGCGGCTCTCGGTCGCGAAGAGTCCGCGCGACTTGGCCGCCGCCTCGTCGGGTCCGCTCAGGAGCCCGCCGATGCGCCGGATGGCGTCATCCAAGTCGGCTTTTGCCTCCGAAAATTTCCCGGCCCGGAGCGCCGCGAGCCCTTCGCGGTATTCGACCAGCACCTTGTCGCGCGGCAGCGCATCCTGGACGGGATCGCCCGTGAACTTGACGGGCATCTGGTCGTCCATCGAGGTGCAGCCCGCGCCGAGCAGCAGCGCGAGGCCGAGGGCCGCGCGCTGGGTCCACGCGGCAAGGGAACGACGGTCAGACGTCATGGCGGTCGGGCCGCAATCGGGCGGCACCGCACTCAACGGTAGGCGGAGTCCGCCACGCCCTCTTTTTTGATCTCCGCCGAGTCTTCCCAGACGATCTCGCTCGTGCGCGCGTCGGTCAGCCGGAACGAATAGAGAATGTAGTCGCTGGTGCCGGCCCCGGTGCGCTGGCTGAGCCCCGAGAGCTTGCCGGTCAGGAAATAATCGGCTCCGCGGAACTCGACCACGCTTGGGTCGGCGCTCGCCGTGACCTGACCGGACCGCTTCAGGTCGCGCTCCCGCTCCAGGGTCTTCATCATCTCGCGGTCGAGGAAACTCAGCCGGCCCGCAGCCTTGGAATTCAGCTGCACCCGGATGCGCGTGAGGAAGATGTCATTGTTGATCGGGAACCGCGTGTCGTTCACGACCGGCTCGAGCACGATGCGCGGTGCCACTTGGGCGCGCGCGATCTGCGGAATCGCGAGGATGCTGCGCGCCATCTTGTCTGTGACGTTGACCAGATCCTGCGATTCGACACCGGTCGTACGCACGGTGCCGGCCTCATCGGGCTTGAGTTCGCGGACGGGCACGCCGGAGGGGTTCTTGACGCCTTCGCTCGTGGCGCAGCCGGAAAAAAACGCGGCGCCCAAGGTGAGACTGAAAAGAGAGACGAGTCGGATGGCTTGTTTCATGGAGAAAGGTGACGCGGGAGGATCGGCCTCAGTTGCGGCCGAAGAGCTGGTTGGCCGGGGTCATGGGCGTCGCCGGCGTGTTGTAATAATTATTGATGATCGTGATCTGCTGCGGGGCGGCCGGCGCGGCCGGGGCCTCGATTACCCGGACGGGGGCCGGGACGGTGCGGTACCGGGCATTTTCCTCAGAGATAGCCCCCAGCACGTAACCGATACCGGCACCCCACGCCGCACCGCGGGCGCCGCTATGGCCAAAAATCCGGCTGTTGTTGCCGATGATCGCCCCGGTGATGGCCCCAAGGACCAGCCCGTTGCCCCGATCGACCGGGCGGTCCCAGACCAACGGCCCGTGATCCACGCCGTAAACCGGGCCGCGGTCATACCGGCCGCCGGCGCGCATCGTTACGCCGGCGCCCCACCTGCGCTCGGCGTTGGCGTCACCCGCGATCTGGCCGGTGATCAGCCCGATCCCGGCGCCCCAGGCCGCGCCCCTGGCGCCGTCATGGCCGAGACTGCCGCTGTTGTTACCAATGATGGCGCCGGCAATCGCGCCGAGCGCCGCGCCGCTCACCGCCTCCGGCCGGAAGATTTGCGCCTGAGCGGAAACCGATCCGAGGACCACGAGCAGGACGAGAGAGAGGAGTGTTTTCATGGCAAAGGAAGGATAACCCGGAGACAGGACAGTAGCCAGAAGGTTTCCCCTAAGGTGAACCGTCTGAGTCTTTCGATGCCGCGGGCCAAGACGTCCAGCCCGGCATCGCGGCGGTCCAGCGATCCGGGGTGCTTTTCGCGGATTGTGTGTCCCGAAAATACGTGCCTAGCCTCGTCTCCTGCGATGAGAACAAGGCACCTCACATTGCTGACCCTTGCCGCGGTCTTGGCTTCCGGCCCGTTGCGGGCCGGGGAAGCCATCGACCCGGGCACCGCCCGTTTCCAAGCGGAACGGGGCAACGTGATCGCGCAGTTCAACCTCGGGCTCGCCTACGCGCAGGGCCGCGGGATCGCGGCCGATCCCATCGAGGCGTTCGTCTGGCTTTCCTTCGCCACCGAGAACGGCACCGGCGGACGCGAGCTCGACAATCTCATCGGCAACCTCACCCCGGAACAGTTCGAGGAGGGAAAACACCAGCTCGAGGCGAGGCGGCCCCTGGTCGCGATGACCCGCAATCCGCCCCGCCCTGCGCCGTCGACCCTGGCATCCGCCACGGGATTCCCGGGAGACCCGGGCGCGCTAGGCGGAGTCCAGCCCGCTGAAACCGACAGCGGCATGGTTTGGAATCCCGTGGCCCTCGTCGGCGACGCCCCGCCCAATCCGCTGGACGCGGCCCAAGGAGCCGGTGGCGGCCCCGGTGGCCATGGCACGCCTCCCGAACCCGGCATGCCGGGGATGGAACCGCCTCCAGGCGGCAGCTTCGATCCCCTTGAAGACGAAATCGCCAAGGCGGCCGACCGCGGCGGCCCCCAGTTGCGCGCCGCCCAGAAGATCGTCGAGAACCTCCAGGGCTCCATCCGCAAGACCCCCGGCGCGGACACGATCGCCGAATCCATGCAGGGTCAGGGTCTCGCGGCGGGCGGCGGCCTGCGCAATACCAGCCCGCCCAACAATTCACCCGCCCCGGCCGCAGGACGCGGTGGTGCTTCGTCCGCCCCCGCCGGCCAGGCTCAGGTCCAGAGCGCCACGCCCCCCGACCTTTCGCGCCAAGTCTCGGATCTCACCAACCGTAATTCCAATCTGCAGCGCGACCTCGTGGCGGCCAACGCTCGCGCCACGGCCCTCGCCCGGGAAAACGACACCCGCGCCGCGCAGTTTGCCGCCGATCTCGCCGCCATCCGCGCCGATGCGGAAAAGACCCGCGCCGCGCTGGCCGCCGTAACCGAACGCCTGCCGTCCGCCGCGCCGGCCGGCCCAACCCCCGCCGCGGCACCGGTAGCCAGCGCTCCCGCGTCCGCCGCCCCGAGCGGACCCGATCCCCGCCTCGAAGCCCTTCAAGCCCAAGTCGCCTCCCTGCAGGCGCAGGTCACGAACGCCACGTCCGCCGTGGCGCAGGCCCAAGCCAATGCCCAGCAGGATACCGCCACGCTGCGGAATGATCTCGCCACCGCCCGGCGCGATTTGGCTGCCGCCCAGCAGCAACTCACCACCGCGACGAATGAGACCGCCGCGCGCAGCAACGCCCTGGCCACGGCCCAGACCGGCGCCGCCAACGCCGCAAAGCTCGCGACTGACTTGGCCTCGGCGCAGTCCGACCTCCAGACCGCCCGCGCCGCTCTCACCGCCCAGCAATCCGCCCGCGCCCAAGTCGAAGCCGCCGCCGCCGAGCAGGCCCGCCAGATCGCCGAGCTGAACACGCGCCTCAACACGGCCAGCGCCACCGCCGGCCAGGCCGGCGATCTCCAGACCCGACTCAACGACCTGTCATCCCGCCTCGCCGCCAGCGAAGCCCAGCGCACCGACCTCGCCGCGCGGATCGCTGCCACC